>JALGXY010000404.1 GCA_029824495.1 Fimbriimonadia bacterium | reverse complement strand
ATGTCCGAGGCGGAGTGAGTCACATGGCTTTTCAGTCGATTTTCGACCGGTTCCACACGGCTGTCAAATCGTTTGAGCAGTCTGTCGACAGTCAGTCGATCAAAGAGATGCCGTGAGGCCAGTCGAGGCCAAGATGCGCGGCTGCTGATGCACCCACGCAGCTGAAGCCAGGCTTATCGCCAAGATCTGCATCCGAGCCGCCACCGACGATCGCCAGCGGCACGTATTCGCGGCTGTGGTCTGTGCTGTTTGTGGTCGGGTCGTTGCCATGATCACTTGTCAGCATCAGAAGATCTTCAGACTTTAGGCTGGCCAGAATCTCGCCGAGCCAGACGTCGAACTCTTCAAGGCATTTGGCGAACCCAGATGGGTTATTCCTGTGCCCGTAGAGCATGTCGAAATCCTCGAAGTTGGCGAAAATGAGTCGGGCATCTGAAGCGAGCGCCTTTCGCAGTTCGACGATGTGTTCCGAGTTGCTCTGAGTCCGTTCGATGTCGCGGAATCCTCTGCCACCGAAGAGCTCAGGCACAACCCCGATTCCATAAACATCGCCGATCTCGTCTGCAAGATTCTGAGGCGGATCGAACGGGAAATCCTTGCGCCGCTCGGTCCGAACAAACGCCCCTGGTTCACCGATAAAGGGCCTGGCAATGACTCGCTGAACGTTGTTTCTGCCTTGGCAGAGCTCACGGGCGATCAGGCACCATTCGTAGAGCTGTTCTTTCGGCACGATATCCTCGTGAACAGCGATCTGGAAAACCGAATCTGCACTTGTGTAGATGATCGGCTTGCCCGTCTTGAGGTGCTCCGCTCCCCGCCTTGCTATGACCGCGGTTCCGCTGGCCGGTCGGTTCTCCAGCCACCCTCTGCCAATGCGGTCAGAGAAAGCACTCAGCAATTCGTCGGGGAAGCCGTCGGGGTAGGTGGGGAACGGCTGATCGAGCGTGACCCCCATCATTTCCCAATGTCCAGTGACCGAGTCCTTTCCGCCGAGACTCTTCGGCTCCAGTCGGGCAAATCGGCCGCTCGCGCCTCCGATGCCGGCCGCCGCCAAAAAGCCGACTTCCTCGAGATGTGGCGCACGAAAGCCGCCGGCATGATTCCAGACGTTTAAGAGTGTCGAAGCAGGCTGCTGCTCATCAAACGACTGGTAGTCAGGAGCCGATCCAGCCCCGCAGCCATCCAGAACAATGATGATTGCGCGTCTCATTCGACCTCCAAATCGTGCATCTCGGCATAGCGCTTAAACAGGTTTCTGCCCGACTCCCAGCTTGATTGAGGGGACATGAAGTGCGGGAATTCGAACGTAATCAGCTTTTCCGCATGCTGCGAAGCCTGCTCCATTTTGAGCTTCAGACGGCGCCAGTCAGCGGGCGGAAACTTGATCGGCATATCTCGGTCGAACGACTCGATGTTGGACCAGATCGTGATCCCATGCTCGTCGCCGAGGTCTTTCACGGCCTTATGAAATGCAGGAAGCTCGTGGTAGTGCATCTGGCCATCCTGGAACGCGCAGATGTCGATGATATCACTGCACTCGCTGAAGATCGTGCCCCAATCCTTGGTGTGCTTTGCGATATTGAAATTCTTGACCCACTTGAACTGCTTGCCGCCGCGCGGATAGGGGGAGATGAGGCAGGGAAGGTCTTTGAGCTGTTTGCAGTGGCCGCCTATCGTGTTGTAGAGGTCGATGATCTGGCCCATCTTGCCGCTGGTTTCGTGGCAGAGGTACCAGCCTTTAAGTGCTTTTCGGTCGCCGTATCGCTCGACGACTTCGTCGATAAATCGGCGGTTGAGGTCGGCCTCCTGTCGCCATTGGCGCTTTACCCAGTACTCACCGGAGTCGAAAGTGCCGAAGTAGAGGTTCAGACCGTTCTCTTCTGCCAGATCGAGAAACATCTCGGCCAGATCGGTGCCTGCGGGAAGAAGGCCAGGCACGGATTGAGCCTGAAAGATGCACTTGTTCTGATAGCCAGCACGAATGATGATGACCGTATCGATGCCGATTCGGCTGTAGAGCTGGAACTCTCGTGACCACTCATCCCTGCCCCAATTTTGAGAAGGGATGTTATGCGTGATCTCGTCTAGAAAAGTGCCTGAGATGGGAAGCATAGGAGGGTTGAGTTGAAGAAGTTTGGTCGGAGCGGTGGGATTCGAACCCACGACCTCTAACCCCCCAGATTAGCGCGCTAACCAGGCTGCGCCACGCCCCGACTTCGTCGATATTACCACCCGACCCCGGAGGGGCCCAACTGAGCCTAGGCTCAGTTGGGCTCTGGAAGAGCGAGAAGCGGCAGTCGTCCTCTGCTCAAGTAGTACAGAAGGGCCTGCCTGTTGGTGGGAATATTCCTCCCGCCCAGGTGATCATTATCTGTTTTTCGAGCCATATCCATTGCAGCGCTGGCCTGCTGCCGGAGGCGTTGGGCCATCAGGGCTGCAGCATGAACATAGTGGGCAGCTGCGTAGCCAGGAGCGGCCTTTGCGGCTGCAGCGGCCATCGGAACGGCACCCTCTGCGTCGTCACTGTAGAGCTTCAGCAGTGCAATGCCTGTCATCGCTGTGTGCGACTCTGGCTTGATCGCCAAAGCTGCGTCGAAGAACGCCTGCGCGATCGCTTCCTGTCGAGCTCTCTCATCTGAGGACTCGAACTTGTTGCTGTACGAGAAGATCAGCACCTGGTTGGCTCTCTCGATGTATGCGTCGTAGAGAGACGGGTTGGCGATCATCGCTTTCTTGATCGACTCCTGGCTCTCGTTGTATCGATTGATCTTGTGCTGAATCGAAGAGAGGTAGTAGTTGACGATCGGAAGACCGCTGTCCTCTCGAACCAGGTCGTTGACCAGCTGAGCGAACGTTGAATTGTCTCCGCGCATAAAGGCGAGATAGACTTGAGAAGTGCGCACTGTCAGTCCGAACGGATCATTCAGAATCGCCTCCTGCTCTGCGTCGCGAGAAGCATCTTCCTGTCCGGCCCATTCGAGAATAATCGCCTCAAGCGCATAGCCAAAAGCATCGAGCTCGCCAAACTTCTTGTAGAGCCGGTAGGTCTGCATGGCGTCATTCATGCGCCCAGCTCTCATCTCTGCGTAGATCTGCAGGCTGACAGCGTCGCTCGGGCCTCGGCCAGATTCGAAGACTGTCTTGAGCGACCGGATCGCTTCTGAATAGCGGCCTGCATTGATCAGAACTGTGGCGTTGCTGACTCGGTTCTCATCTGTCACCGGGCCGAGCGCATCAATCTGCTGATCGACCGCAGCAGCTCGTGCTTTTGCCGCCTGCTGCAAGGAGGATGAAATCAGCTCGATCGCCTCGTCGCGGTCGCTGCCGCCTACGAAAGGATCAAATGCGACCTCGATGCCGATTCCAGTCAGAAGCTCGAGACAGTTTTTGTCGCCGGGCGAGTTCTCCAGTGCGTCTTCCGCATATTTCTGCGCCAGGTCGAAGACCTTCTTGCCGTAATGAGCACGTGCCATCAAGAGCAGTGCGTCGACCGAATTAGAATCGATCTTCAGAGCGACTCGACCGGCTGCAATCGCATCATCCCAGGCGCTGTCGGCCATCAGCTCGTAGCCCTTGTCGACATGATGTTTGAGCCCGAGTGCGACCCCATTGTCAACGGTTAGATTTAGTGTCTTCTCGCCAGACGAACCGTCTTCCGCATAGACAGAAAAGGTGACAGAAAGTGGTCCATCATCCTCTGCCAGCGTGTCGATTGCAAATTCGTAGGGAGTGCTTGAATCTGTATCTCGCAGCTCGTCGTCTACATAGAATTCAACCTGGGTCACCAGGCTGTCCGAGACTGCGGTTACTCTGAACTTATGCTCACCGGAAATGGTGGCACCATCTTCAGTTCTAGATTTGATCTCGATGTCTGCTGCAGCAGCCTGCGCTGCCAGAAGACAGAGAATTGAAACGCCGATCATTCCTCTCTTCATCTTGTGAATCCTGCTTGAGGCACTGCGATTATGACGTGCGAAGCCAAGTTCAGGTTCAGACCGCGGCAGGCCCTTGTTCGCCGGTCCTGATTCGGACAACGTCTGAAAGCTCTTCGACAAAGATCTTGCCGTCGCCGTTTTCACCAGTTCTTGCCGATTGAGTGATCGCAGCAATCAATGGCTCGAGCAGCTCCTCTTCAACAGCAATCTCCAGTTTCGAACGGATTGGAAGTGAGACCAGAATTTCGTGCCCTCCTATCGATGCTGACTGTTCGGGGCTGCTGCCGCATCCACGGGCGTCGGAGAAGGTCATGCCGGTGATGCCAAGGCCGGCTGCCGCCGTCTTGACCTCTTCCAGCTTGTGGGGCCGGATGTACGCGGTCACCCGATACAGATTCATTTGAAGAGGGAAAGATGGTCGGGATGACTGGATTCGAACCAGCGACCTCTACGTCCCGAACGTAGCGCTCTACCAAGCTGAGCCACATCCCGACTGGGCAGCGAATTGTACCACGGGCCAACTCTCTCACCTGGTAGGCCCTAGTTCATTTGAAGTATCGTCTGAAGAGGATTTCTCTGATGCCAGCAACGACGCTCAGCTCACTCCTGACTCCGGGAGCCCAAAATCGGCCGATCGACAAGATTGGTGCAGAAGAGCGCGCCTCTAAGTTCACCAAGAGAAGCATCAAGAAGGAGGCTAAGGTTCAGGGGATCAAACTTGCGATCTCGATGACCGACCTGACGACGCTGGAAGGGAAGGATTCACCCGGGAAGGTCCAGCAGCTCTGCCGTAAAGGGATCACGCCTGATCCTCAAGATCCTTCTGTTCCGAGCGTGGCGGCGATCTGTGTCTACCCCAGGCTGGTCCCAGTTGCGGTGAAGGCGCTCGACGGTTCTGGTGTGCATGTCGCCTCTGTTGCAACCGCATTTCCCAGCGGTCAGCTCGACCTGGAAGAGAGGCTGAAAGAGGTCCGGCAAGCAGCTGAGGACGGAGCAGATGAGATCGATATGGTGATCAGCCGCGGCGCTTTTCTTGCAGGCGAATATCAGCTTGTTTTCGACGAGATTGCTGCGATCAAAGAGGCGTGCGGCGATGCTCACCTCAAGGTGATCCTCGAAACTGGTGAGCTCGAGACCTACGACAACGTCTGCCGAGCCAGCCATATCGCGATGCACGCAGGCGCCGATTTCATCAAGACCTCAACCGGAAAGGTGAGCCCGGCCGCCACCATGCCGGTCACCCTCGTGATGCTTGAGGCGATTCGTGACTTCCATCGCGAAACGGGAAAGATCATCGGCATGAAGCCGGCTGGCGGAATCCGAACCTCAAAGCAGGCGCTGCACTATCTGGTGATGGTCAAGGAGACGCTGGGTGACAGGTGGCTGACACCCGATCTGTTCCGATTTGGCGCAAGCTCGCTGCTCAACGACCTGCTGATGCAGCTCCGCAAGCAGACAACCGGGGTCTACCAGAGCCCAGAAGATTTTTCTAAGGACTAATTCTGATGTCAGAAACACCAACCTGGGATTACGCCCCTGCACCAGAAAGCTCGGCGATCGTGAACCTCAAAGAGGAGTACGGGCACTTCATCGGCGGTGAATCCGTGCCATCAGCCGACGGAGCGACGATGGAGACGATCAATCCTGCCAACGAGCAGGTGCTCACCCGATTCGCCAAAGGAGGGCAGGAGGATGTCGATCGGGCAGTGGCCTCGGCACGAAAAGCGTATGACGAGGTCTGGTCGAAGATCTCAGCAGCCGATCGGGGCAAGTACCTCTATCGCATCGCCAGGCTGCTTCAGGAGCGATCCCGCGAATTCGCGATCCTCGAGTCGATGGATGGCGGAAAGCCGATCCGAGAGTCACGCGACATCGATATCCCGCTCGCCGCTCACCACTTTTTCTATCACGCAGGCTGGGCTGACAAGCTGCCCTATGCGTTTCCTAACCAAACGGTTAATCCGCTCGGTGTGGCAGGGCAGATCATCCCCTGGAACTTCCCGCTGCTGATGGCGGCCTGGAAGTTGGCTCCGGCGCTTGCGTGCGGGAACACGGTCGTGCTGAAGCCCGCCGAAACAACTCCACTGACCGCACTTCTGCTCGCTGAGCTGATCCAGGACGCTGGGCTGCCGCCAGGCGTTGTCAACGTCGTAACCGGTGCTGGTGAGACAGGCGCCGCTCTCTCTTCACACGCTGGCGTCGATAAGATCGCCTTCACCGGTTCGACAGAAGTCGGCAAGCTGATCCAGAGAACAGCCAAGACCCGAAACCTGACACTGGAGCTGGGTGGCAAGGCGGCCAACATCGTCTTTGAGGATGCGCCTCTCGACCAAGCCGTCGAGGGCATCATCAACGGCATCTACTTCAACCAAGGACACGTCTGCTGTGCCGGATCGAGACTGCTGGTGCAGGAGTCTGTTGCCGATCTGCTGGTTGAAAAGCTTGACCACCGCATCAAATCATTGCGGGTGGGTGATCCGCTCGACAAGAACACGGATGTCGGCGCAATCAACAGCCGCGAGCAGCTTGACAGGATCTGCGAGCTGGTCGAGAGCGGCAAAGCTGAGGGATCTGAACTTCACCAGAGCACCGAGGATCTCCCCGAAAAGGGCTGGTTCTTCGCTCCCAGCTACTTCACCGGAGTGGCGCCGTCGCACCGCATTGCCAGAGAGGAGATTTTTGGTCCGGTGCTTTCAATCATGACCTTTCGGACGCCGGATGAGGCGGTCGAGAAGGCGAACAACACGATGTATGGTTTGAGCGCAGGAATCTGGACCGATAAGGGCAGCCGGATCTTCAAGTTGCTCGGCGAGATGAACGCAGGTGTGGTCTGGGCCAACACGTTCAACAAATTTGACCCGAGCTCACCATTTGGTGGATATAAGGAGTCTGGCTATGGCCGCGAGGGCGGCAAGCAGGGCTTGGCCGCCTATCTGGAGGTGAAGTGAGATGGCAGATCGACTGAAAGTCAACAAAACCTACAAGCTCTATATTGGCGGGGCTTTCGTGCGTTCTGAATCCGGCTACACAATGTCGAGCCACGATCAGGAGGATAATCTGATCGCCCATGTCTGCAAAGCAAGCCGCAAAGACCTGAGGGATACAGTTAAGGCCGCCAGATCTGCGCAGAAGGGCTGGGCTGGCCGCACAGCCTACAACCGAGGTCAGATTCTCTACAGAATCGGCGAGATGCTCGAAGCGCGCAGCACGGAGTTTGAGGATCTTCTGATTCGTGAGGCGGGAAGCGACGATCCGAAAGCCGAGCTTCAGGCCTCTGTCGACCGCTGTGTCTACTACGCTGGCTGGTCCGACAAGATCGACGCGATTTTAGGCAGTGTCAACCCGATCGCAGGCAGCTTCTTTGGCTTTACTGTGCCCGAGCCTACGGGTGTTGTCGCCGTTGTGGCAGATGAAGCCTCTGGGCTGGTTGGGATGGTCTCGCAGATCTGCTCGGCCGTCGTTTCCGGCAACACAGTAATCGTGATTGCGCCTGACCGAGCGCCGGTGATCGCAATGGAGTTTGCCGAAGTGCTGGCCACCTCAGACGTGCCAAAAGGTGTGATCAACATTCTCACGACCGAAAAAGCTGGATTGATGACTCATCTTGCCAGCCATCGGGATATCAATGCGATCGACTATCGCGACGGCGATGCGGCGGTTGAGCAGAGTCTGCTGGATGAGGGCGCAGACAACCTAAAACGGATGAGATTCAGCGATTCGATGACCGCTGCAGAGTGGAATGAAGAGAGCGCGCAAGGCTTGAGCGAGATCGCTAAGTTTGTTGAGATGAAGTCGGTCTGGCACCCGGTTGGCGTTTAGCCTTCTGTTGGAGCTTTTTCCTTCTTCTTCTTTTTGTCCCTGTTCGGCTCTGTGCGACTGTGATGTCCCTGGCCGTACAGCTTGATGCCTGTGTTGGCGAGTAGTGAACCGACGGCAGCCATGACGAGAAGAATCAGAATCTTCCAGACGATCTGAACGAGAGACTGGACCGTTTCGTTGACATTGAGCGGGTCTTCTGCTGAGCCGCCCATGGCGGTCTCGGGAGGAGTCGAGAAGAGCTGGAACGCCTGCCAGAACGTGTAGCCAATGAGGCTGGCGCCCACCAGAAATGTGATGATTCCAACT
>JALGXY010000403.1:844-2627 GCA_029824495.1 Fimbriimonadia bacterium | reverse complement strand
GGGCCTGTCCATGGCACACCTGTTTAGGCAAGGGGAAGCGATTACTCCTCGCCCATGAACTCAGGCATCGTCGCGTGATCAGAAGCCGAAATCCCGCTGCGTTTGAAGACTGCAGCGAGAGTCATGCAGAGGATCTTGATGTCCATGCCGAAGCTCCATGTGTCGATGTATGCGACATCAAACCTAAACTTTTCATCCCAGCTGATTGCGTTGCGGCCGTTGACCTGCGCCCAGCCGGTGATGCCTGGCCGGACCTCGTGGCGGCGGGCCTGCTCCGGTGTGTAGCGGTCGAGATACTGCATGAGCAGTGGCCGCGGGCCGACGAGGCTCATCTCGCCTTTCAGTACGTTCCACAGCTCTGGCAATTCGTCCAGAGATGTTGCGCGGAGGATCTTTCCGAGGCGGGTGAGGCGCTGGTCATCAGGGAGCGGATTGCCGTGCTTGTCCTCTGCATTCTTCATGGTGCGGAACTTGACCATGTTGAACGGCCTGCCGCCGAGGCCAGGGCGCTGCTGCCGGAAGAAGATGGGCGTTCCCATCACAAAGAGGATGCAGATCGCGCAGATGATCAGCACTGGCGAGAAGACGACCAGCAGGCCGAGCGACATCACGACATCGAAGGCGCGCTTCACCTGACGGCCCTCCGGAGCACATCCCTGATGATCTCAGCCGAGGCTTCGAGATACTCATCGGTGAGCCCCGGATGGACAGGCAGCATCAGCGAGGTCTCGCCGAGCAGTTTTGCGTTGGGCAGGCGCTCGGCTGGGCCGATGCCGGCTTCTGTGAAGCACTTCTCCAGATAGACCTCGGAGCAGGTGCCGGTGAAGAGCTGAACTCCGCGGTCTCCGCACTCCTGCAGCAGGTCCTGAAGACCGACGCCTTCGCGCAGCTGGGCAGGGTCGATCAGGAAGTAGAGCTTGTAGTAAGGGTGGTGCATCCCTTCTGGCGGCTGCGGGAAGGTGAGGCAGTCGATTCCGCTCAGTGATTCGATATAGAAGGCTGCGTTTTTGCGGCGCTCGGCCACCCATGCATCGAGTTTTTGAACCTGAATCCGACCGATGGCAGACTGGACTTCGGTCATGCGCCAGTTGGTGCCGAACGACTCGTGGAGCCAGCGGAACCCGGGCGGGTGGTCCTTTTTGTAGACCGTGTCGTAGTTCTTGCCGTGGTCCTTGAGGCTCCAGACGGCGCGCCAGAGGTCGGGGTCGTCGGTGGTGACCATGCCCCCTTCCCCGCCGGTCGTCATGATCTTGTCCTGGCAGAACGACCAGCTGGCGATCTCGCCAAAAGTGCCCGCCGCCTGACCTTTGAGCGTGCCGCCGTGAACCTGTGCGCAGTCTTCTATGACTTTGATGCCGAGGGGCTGAGCCCAGGCCATGATGGCCGGCATGTCGCAGATCCAGCCGCCGAGGTGGACGGGGATCGCCGCCTTGGTGTTGGGTGTTGCGGCGGCTTTCAGCGTCTCGGCTGTCACGCAGCCGCTGATCGGGTCGACATCAGCAAACACCGGATTCGCACCGACGCTGATGACCGTAGACGCAGAGGCTAAAAAGGTGCGCGGGGTGACGAGAACATCGTCGCCAGGGCCGACACCGAGAGCACGGAGGCAGGCGTCGAGCGTCACTGTGCCGTTCGACATCGCGACGGCGTATTTCGAACCGAGTTTGGCCGCGAACTCGGCTTCAAACTGGCGGCCTTCCTGGCCTGTCCAGTAGTTCACCTTGCCCGATTCCAGCACCTTTGCGGCAGCGCTCACCTGCTCCTGGTCGAAGTGCGGCCAGGG
>JALGXY010000403.1:0-821 GCA_029824495.1 Fimbriimonadia bacterium | reverse complement strand
AGGGTGCAATGGCGGGCGCTGTTTTGGGGCTGGTGTTCATCCTGTTATCCGGCTGAGCACTGCTCGTCGACATCGAAGCAGGCGTTGTGAACTTCGATGATCTCGCTGAATGCGATCGGTGAGGGGCCGCCTGTGCTGATCGCGGTGACGAAGACCTCGCTGCATGCGTCCTGGCCTTTGTCCTGCTTGGAGCTCTTCATCGATTTGAATCCGGACCAGCCGTAGCCGGTCAGTTTTCGGAAGTTGTCGAGCTGCAGGGCCTTGCCGCCGCAGAAGACGTCGATCCGCTCCTTCGGGAAGGCTTTGTGGCCGTCGGCTAAGTACTGGATCGAACCGATCGAGCCGTTCTCGAACTTGATGTTGACGATCGTCTTGTCTGTACGGACCTCAACGCCGGGCGCATCGCCCATCATCATCGCCTGAATCCGCTTGATGGGTGACCCTGCCAGGTGACGCAGGAGGTCGACAAAGTGGCAGCCCTCGCCGATAAATCGGCCGCCGCCCACTTCCCTGTCCTGTGTCCAGTGATTGGCCGGGATCGCGCCAGCGTTGACCGTGTAGATCATGCTCCTGGGCTCGGATGTCGTGTCGAGAAGGCTCTTCATCTTCTTGACGGTGGGCGCAAATCGGCGGTTGAAGCCGACCATGACCCTCGGCCCGCCCTCGTCGTAGGCGTCTTCGATCTCGGCGAGCTGGTCGCGGGTGATGGCGATCGGCTTTTCGACGAAAACATCCTTCCCTGCTCGGATCGCTTTAACTACAAAGTCGGCGTGCGTGTCGTGCTGCGTGACGACTGCAACCGCATTACAGTTAGGGTCGCT
>JALGXY010000402.1 GCA_029824495.1 Fimbriimonadia bacterium | reverse complement strand
CAGGGCCGCCCTTCACCTGGTCGCCGACAAATCGATACTGCAGACGAATTCGATAGTGGGAGTAGGAGTCCTTGTAGAAGATGTGACCGAACTCGCCTGAGAACCCATCGTACTGGTCATAGCTGACCTTCAGCAGACCGTCTTCGACCCGAAATGTGTTTCGAGGGTTTTCACCCAGCTCACTCCCTTTGATTTTGGTCGTCCAGCCATCCAGGTTCTTGCCGTTGAAGATCGAGACCCATTCGGACTTTTTCTGAGGCTGTTCAGGCGCCTCGAAGCCAGGCTGCTGAGCGGCGAGAACGCTGGCCGCACCAAGGCCGATAACTGCCGAAGCTGCGAAGAGAGATGAGCGGTTCATGCAGGCAGAATCGTACCTGAGCCGCATTTAAGGAAGATTGGAGCGGGTGACGGGGATCGAACCCGCACAACCAGCTTGGAAGGCTGGGGCTCTACCATTGAGCTACACCCGCTCGGTAGAAGCTGAAGGATACCAGAGGCTCCGGTCCCTAACAGGCCTTGGGGAAAACGGATGCATTTTCCGCCAAAAATGCCTTGGGCCTATTCTTATCTTCGGGCATAGTGACTCCCTACATGGCACTTGCGGCTGCTGAAAAGGAAAAGTCACCGGAAAAGATCCTTTTGAGCCTCACAGCCGACCTCACCGAATCGGCCGAATTTGGCGAGCGTCTCCTGGAGATCACTCAAAAGAGTGTCCGCGTCTGCCTGCCTGACGGAATGCCTGTTCAGGTCATCGATCTTGAGGATGTCGCCTCTGCCAAGAGCGAATCTCTCGTCAGCGGCGGGCGCATTCTTGCGACCCTAAAGACCGGCGAGCAGATTCCGGTTGTCAGCTACACGCTGACTCACGCCGAGGTCTTCTCTGACGCTGCTCATATCATCGATGAGATGGCAAAGGGCGAATCCCCCTTCATCGCGCTCGAACAGAAGGTGAGCCGCTGCCCGAAGTGCGAACGACTGCTGCCGGAAGACACAACAGTCTGCCCAAGATGTGTCAGTCGATCCAAAGCGATGCTTCGCATCGCAAAGTACCTGGTCCCCTATAAGAAGCAGGCGCTGAGATTGGCGTCTATCGCCCTGGTCTCGACCCTTATGACTCTGCTGCCCGGCCTGATCATGAAGCAGATCATCGAGGCCTATGAGAATAGTCTTGGAGAGAGTGAACTCTTCAAGTGGATGGGGATTTGGGCCGGCATCCTTTTCACCATGGTTGTCCTTAAGGTGTTAAACGATCGCCTGATGGTCTTCCTGGCAGCAAACATTTCGGCCGACCTCAAAAACGCCACTTATCGAGCAATTGAGTTCCTCCGGCTCAGCTACTTTGATCGCAAGCCGGTGGGTGCGATCGCCAGCCGAGTGTCGATGGACACCGATCGAATCTGGCACTTCCTGGTCGACGGCCTTCCCTTCCTGTTCAACAACGCGCTGATCCTGATTGGCGTGATCGTCATCCTGATGGTTCAGAACTGGTTCCTGGCGGTCTGCATCATCATGCCCTTCCCCTTCATCATCCTGATCAGCATGAAGGTCTGGCGGCCGATTTCAAATCTCTTCCATCGAGCCAGCCAGAAAGTGGCACGGGTTCATATGCAGCTGCATGAATCTCTGTCGGGAATTCGTGTCGTCAAGGCATTTGCAAGAGAGGACCACGAATACAAGAAGTTCATTCAACGAAACACTGACTTTCGCGACGCCTCGCTCTATGCCGATCAGCGGTGGATCACGGCGCATGGAACGATGAACCTTGTCATTCAGTCAGGAACCATCGTCACATGGACGGTGGGTGGACTGATGCTGTATCGCAATCAGATTTCGATGGGCGAGTTCATCTTGTTCAACGCTTACCTCGGGCTAGCCTATGGCCCGCTCCACTGGTTCGCTCAGATCAACAACTGGTTCAGCCGAGCCATGGCTGGTGCCGAGCGGATCTTCGAGATCATGGACATGCCGCGCGAGATTGTCGAAGGCGAAGGCGAGCAGCACACTGTTCAGGGCTCTGTTGAATTCGAAAAGGTTCGATTCGGCTATGACAAGTCGAATCCGATTTTGAAAGAGGTCAATTTCAAGGCTGAAGCCGGTCAGATGATCGGCCTCGTCGGCCACTCTGGCGCTGGCAAGTCGACCACGATCAACCTCATCTGCCGCTTTTATGAGCCGAATGCAGGGCGCATCCTGATCGACGGCAAAGACATCCAAGATCTCAGCCTTCAGGACTTCCGAAGCCAGATCGGCATCGTGCTGCAGGAGCCGTTCCTGTTCCACGGCACGATTGCTGAGAACATCCGGTACGGCAGACCGGACGCCAGCATTGAGGAGATCATGCGGGCTGCCAGAGCTGCAAACGCGCACGACTTTATTCTCGCCAAGCCAGAAGGCTACGACACCATGGTCGGCGAGCGTGGTGTACGCCTTTCAGGCGGTGAAAAACAGCGCATCTCAATCGCACGTGCCATCCTTCACGATCCGCAGATTCTGATCTTCGACGAAGCCACGTCCAGTGTCGATGTCGAGACCGAGAAGCAGATTCAAGAAGCGATTCAGAGGCTGGTCAAAGGCCGCACCACCTTCGCTATTGCCCACCGACTCTCCACCCTGCGAAGCGCTGATCGACTGATCGTGCTCGACCGCGGCAAGATCATTGAAGAAGGCTCACACGAAGAGCTGATGGCCAAGAAGGGCGACTTCTATAAGCTGGTCCAGACGCAGAGCCAGGTCAACGAGATTATTGGAATTGCCTAATGTCCTATCCCAAATTTGAAGTCATCGAACAGCCGGCTGGCCGCCTGCGCCTGATCACAGATGAGCAGTGCTGGCTGGAGTTCAAGCCGGTCTGGGCATCTCCTCTTTCACACCCTGGCAAGTACTTGGCGCTGCTCGACGGAAAGGACAAGGAGATTCTGATCGTCAATGAGCCGGACGAGCTGGACGAGGGCACCCGCAAACTCCTGATTAGTGAGCTGGAACGTCGGGTTCTCACAGCTCAGATCACCGAGATCATCGAAGCTCAGACCGAGTTTGGTGTCACCTACTGGCTGACTGAAACGAGCCGAGGCCGAAAGGAGTTTGTCACCCAGAGCCTGCAGGAGAACGCCCTTTGGCTGGCGCCTCATCAGCTGCTGCTGATTGACGTGAACGGCAACCGATTTGAAATCCCGGACACTCAGGCCCTCGACCCAGAGAGCCAGAAGAAGCTGTTCGCCACGGTCTAGCGCTCCAGCCAGGCTTTGAGCTGATCCATCATCTGGCCCCAAGCTTTGGAGAGGTCATCGGCCTCTGCAGTATCGGCCAGCCTGCCGTGCACCAGGCGCACCAGCGTCCGGGCATCTTCTTTTTCCGAAAACTCGATGGTCACCCGGCTGCCTGGCTTGTGATTTGGATGCTCCCAGGTGAATCGGATCCGCTGCATCGGCTCGATGATCGTGAACTCGCCCATGTCGCCATCTGAGTTTGAATAGCGGCCAGCCACAACAAACTCCTGCTGGTGCTGACAGTTCATCCAAGCAGACAAATCCTCTGCATTTGCCCAGGCATTCCAGCAGGACGCAAGAGGAGCGCTGATTGTCCGAGAGACAGAGCATTCAAACTCGCCTGATGTCTTTTGCCGCTTGCCTCGGAGACCACGCTCCTGCTCGTACTGGATCGTAATCGTCTGGGCGTACCACATGCTCACACCGTGCTTCTCGACCAGGTGTTTGGCCGCAGAAGTGTGGTCATAGCCCTGAACGGCAAAGCTGTTCAGCACACCAAACCAGTGATCCCAGCCATGGCCGGTTGCCTTGACAACTTTGTCTTCGGCGATGCGGTCCTTCACAGGGCTATTTTGACTTTCTGTGCTTGATACGGTCAAGAGTGACGGCTATCAGGAGAATGCCGCCGGTGGCCACTTTCTGCCAGAACGGATCGACATTCATCAGGCTCATCGAGTTCTGGACAATGCCCATGATGAAGACACCCATCACCACGCCAGAGATGCTGGCGACGCCGCCCGTGAGCGAGACTCCGCCAAGAACACAGGCAGAGATGACATCGAGCTCAAGCCCTTCGCCGTTCTTCGGGATGCCGTTGAAGAATCTCGCTGCCAGCACGACACCGGCGATCGCTGCCATGAGTCCCTGGATAGCGAAAATGATGATCTTGTGTTTCGGAACACTGATTCCAGCCAGTCCTGCAGCCTCAGAGTTGCCGCCGATCGCGAGCGCGTTGCGGCCAAAAATTGTCTTGTTCAGAATGACCCCGAAGACTACAAAGCAGGCGCCCATGATCCAGATTGAGATATGAGTCCCAAAGAATGACTTCATGCCAAATTTCATGAAGCCTTCATGCTGGATTCCAACTGCCGTTCCTCCCGCGATGATCAGTGCCGCGCCTCGAACAATCTGCATCGAAGCCAGAGTTGTGATCAGTGCATTCACGCCAACTTTTGCGATAAAAAAGCCATTGACCGCTCCAACGGCGATTCCTGACCCGAGTGCAGCGAGCACCGCCACAGGCAGAGCTGTTCCGGTTTTAAGCAGCACCGCCAAGACGACCCCTGAGAGGGCCACAATCGAGCCGATCGAAAGATCGAAGTCACCTGCTGCCAGACAGAGCATCATCGAGCAGGCCACAACACCGATGGTGGTGACCTGAAGGGCCAGGCTCTGCAGATTTCGCGTTGTGAGGAAATCTGGGACGAACAGCGATACAGCGGCAAACAGCAGAATGAAAACAATAAACATTCCGCTGGAGTGCCAAAAATTGATGACAGTCTTTTTGTTCATGCGATTTTCGAGCCTCCCTTCGGCAGGCTCAGGTCGACGACAGCCTCTTCAGTGGCTTCAGATCGATCGAGAATTCCAGTGACTTTGCCATCGCACATAACAGCGATGCGATCGCAGATCCCGAGCACTTCGGGAAGTTCGCTGGTGGCAACCAGAACAGCAACGCCGCTTTCTGCCAGGCGATAGATGATGTTGTAGATCTCACTTTTGGCTCCTACATCGATGCCGCGAGTCGGCTCGTCGAGTAGCACAACCTTGACATCGGTCGACAGCCACCGGGCGAGAATCGACTTCTGCTGATTCCCACCCGAGAGATTATTAATCTCCTGATTCTGATTCGCGGTCTTAACCTTCAGCTTCTCGATCTGGTCAGCCGCGTGGGACTTTTCTGCCTTTGAGCTGATCAGCATCCCGCCGGGAGAGAACATCTTTCTGACGGTCAAGTTGATGTTTTCTTGAACTGATCGAATCGGGACAATCCCCTGCTTCTTGCGGTCTTCCGGGCAGTAGACAACGCCGGCCTTGATCGACTCGAGCGGTCCCTTGGCCAGCTGTTTGGCCGAGCCCAGCACCGCCGAGCCGCCCGACTTTTTCGCCGACCCGTAAATCAGGTTCATCAGCTCTGTTCTGCCGGCACCCACGAGCCCGTAAAGGCCCACGATTTCTCCGGCCTTCACGCTCAGGTCGACCGGCTGAGCCAGACCAGGTCCAGTCAGGTCATCCACGACCAGAACAGGCTCGCCTGTCTTTCGGCTGCGATAATCGTAGATGTCTTCAATCGAACGGCCGACCATGCTGCTGACGATGTCGTCACGGGTGACGCCTTCGAGAGTCTCATAGGTTACGACATGCTGGCCGTCTCTCAGAATGGTCGCCGCATCACAGATGCGGAAAATCTCATCCATGCGGTGAGACACATAGAGGATGATTCGACCTTGATCTCGGAGCCGCTCAATCAGGGCGAACAGCTTTTCGACCTCGCGTTCGCTCAGGCTGGAGGTTGGTTCGTCAAATGCAATCACCTGGGCGTCATGAGTCATCGCTTTGGCGATCTCAACCATCTGGCGCTGGGCGATTGGCAGGTCCCCGCACTTGGTCTTCGGATCGATCTCTGCGCCGACACCAGCCAATACCTCTCGCGCTTTTGCGTGAAGCTCCGACTTTTTAAGCATCCCCACCTGAGATGGCAGGTGGCCAACATAGAGGTTTTCAGCGACGCTCAGCTCATCAAACAGATGAAGCTCTTGGTAGATGATCGAAACCCCAGCGCGAATCGCATCGATCGGTGCGACGGGCTTCAGAACTGTGCCGTCGAGTGTGATCGTCCCTGAATCGGCTGGGTGGACTCCACTCAGCACCTTGAGGAGAGTCGATTTCCCAGCTCCGTTCTCGCCGCAAAGGGCATGAACGGAGCCGCTCGGGACATCGAACGAGACCTTGTCGAGCGCCTTGACGCCCGGAAAGGTCTTCGTAATTGACTCGAACTGAAGGTTCGACACTCGTGCTACTCGGCGAGGCCTTCTTCAGCAAGTACTTCTTTGTAGTTGTCTCGTGTAATCAGTCGGCCTTGAGTCAATGTCTCTCTGGCCGGTTCTTCGCCGTCAGCAATCCACTTGTACATCATCGTTGCAGTGTCGTAGCCATGCTGTTTGGGGCTGAGGAGAATTGTGCCCCAGACCGCTGTCGGGCTCTCTCTCTCAAACTCACTGATCGATTCGGCTGAGCCGTTGATTCCGCAGGCGATCACGTCGTCGGCAGTCAGACCAGCCTGTTCTGTGGCTCGTACAGCACCGACAACGGCGACGTCGTTGTTGCCGAAAATCAGCCATTTGGTGATTTCTGGGTGCTGGCTCATGGTGGCAGCAGTGACGCTGCTTGCAACTTCGATGTTCGGCTTGCTCTGAGGAGCAAAGAAGATCCTGTTTCCGTCAAATCCGTCAGCGATCAGAGCCTCTTTTGCGCCTTCTGTTCGATCCTTCAGGGTCGCAATCTCATCGAACGTGAGGCCGATCGCTCCAACTTCAGAAGGATCCCAGCTTCGACTGGTCATCTCTTCATGGAGTGCGTGGCCGACAGACTGCCCGATATCACGAGCTGAGATGCCCATGTAATGGGTGTCTAGTGCGTTGCCGTCAGCATCAACAAATCGATCATCAACTGTGAACAGCTTCATGCCGTAGCCATCAGTTTTCAGAGTAACGGCTGCGCCAAGAGTGACCTCAGGCGTGCAGATGATCAGGCCCTTGACACCCCGAGAATTCAGGTTGTCAATCTGTGTCATAACAGCTTCAGCGTCCTCAGCCGGCTGTGTGATCAGAGTAAAGCCGTGCTCGTCGGCTGCCATCTGTGCAAACTTCCACTCCTGCTGGAACCAGTCTTCTTGAGCGTCTTTAACCAGGAAGCCAATCTTGACTTCATCAGAATCGCTGCCGTTGGAAGCAGAAGGTGTGCATCCGGTCATCAGCGCCAGGCCAGCTGCTGCTGCCAGAGTCACGAGAATCTTGTTCATCAAATCTCCTTCGGCCAGTCTGAAACCAGAACTGACATCAGCCTGAATCCTACCCGCAAGGGTTTCGCGTACAATGGGTGGTACGAGCGAACTCCGCCCAATTGTGGATACGCACAGGCCAGCGACGCACAGGCTGATCCACTGAGAATCCAATTTAGAAGAGAGAGCATGGACGACAAAACGCAGGCATTCGACCCGAATAAGACGCAGATCGGCACTCCGAATCTGGGCCAAACACAGGCCATGTCTTCCCCGCCGATCCTCGATCCTAACCGGACGCAGGCTATGGCAGCGGCAGAGCCAGGATTGAGTGTGTCTGTCAAACCGAGCCGCGAAGCCACAATCGCCAACGGACCAGCTCGTGAACAGTTTCTGATTGAGATCAGCTCCCAGGGTGAAGCGGGACTTGCCGGCGCAGTCGTGCAGGGTGCTCGAACACCCCTCAACCTCTGCCTTGCGATCGACCGGTCCGGTTCGATGGATGGCGGCCCTCTGCGATACGCCAAAGAGGCCTGCTGCTACGTGGTCGACATGCTTTCGCCGGAAGACGTTCTGAGCATTGTCGTTTTCGAGGAGACCGTTGAAGTTTTGATGGAGCCCCAGCGCGTCACGAATCGCGAAGCTGTTAAATCGGGGATCCAGCAGCTTCAGGTTGGGATGACCACCAATCTATCAGATGCGATGACGCTGGCAACACAGCAGCTCGAAACAGCCAAAGATCCGACCCGCGCCACGAGAATGGTCGTCCTGACAGATGGTGAACCGACTGCCGGCATCAAAGACTTTTCGGCGCTCGTCTCGCTGGCGGGAGATGCCCGCAGCCGCGGCGTCACCTGCACGTTCCTCGGGCTCGGACACGACTACAACGAGGAGCTACTCGCTTCGATGGCCAAGAAGGCGGGCG
>JALGXY010000401.1 GCA_029824495.1 Fimbriimonadia bacterium | reverse complement strand
AGAGCAGCCTGACAGTGGCCCGGCATCTCGATTTCGGGAATCACCGTGATATGCCTCTCTGCTGCATAGGCAACGATCTCGCGAACGTCTTCTTGTGAGTAGAACCCGCCGTGTCGAATGCCGTCGAATGTCCACTGGGCACGAGTCATCGCCTGCTGACGACCGATCAAAGTCTCTTCACGCCAAGCACCGACTTCGGTCAGTTTGGGATACTTCTTGATCTCAATTCGCCAGCCCTGGTCCTCGGTCAAGTGCCAGTGGAACCGGTTCATCTTGTGCATCGCGAGAAGGTCTAGAAACTTGAGAACAAACTCTTTTGGCATGAAGTGCCGAGCTGAGTCCATCATCGCCCCGCGCCAGCCGAACCTCGGGCGATCTTCAACTTCAACGCATGGAGCAGACCACTCTTCTCTTCTCACCGGGCCGTCGTTGTAGATATCTGAGGGCAGAAGCTGCCTCAGAGTCTGAAGACCATAAAACAGCCCCGGCTCGCCGGCAGAGACGATGGTCACTTCATCTTCGGTCATCGAGAGCCGATAGCCTTCGTCTCCCAGCCCTGACAAACTGCTGTCGAGATCGAAACGAATTCTTGAACCAGAGTTGTCTGATGCCAGATCAAACCCTGTTGCGAGTCCCAGAACTTCTCGGGCCTGAGCAGCTGTCCCAGCAGACTTCTCATCCGAAATGATCGCGGAATTCCGCGTCAGGTGAAAGCTGCCGCCAAGACTCTTGACAGAGTTTGGCGTGGGAATCAGGTGGGGTGTCTGGGCGATTGACATGGCTGGCAAAAGGGTGGCGAAGATGCCAAGAGCCCATGCCGAAGCGCGAGCCCGAGAATTCGCGACGTTCATTTGACGGCTATCCTACCTTTGCCGAGGAATTATCTGGTCCCGAAACAGAACCTATTCACGACAGAATCCGATACTATTTCGAGAGGCGTTCGGAATGTGATCCGTCCTGCCGCCAAAATCCTATGTTCACATCCGCATCTTTGATGACAACAGCTGCTGCTGCGCTGATCCTGGCTCCGGCCAGCACTGCGGTCCACACCTTCAACTACACTCCCGTCAAAGGCGACATCACGAAGTACTCGGTCGCTGGCGAACTTGACCTTTCTGGAACGAAGATCAAGCTCGATCTTAAAGTCACCGAAGAGGTCATGGAGATCACTGACGGAATCTACAAGACGAAGACGATGCAGAGCGGCCAGCTCGAGTTTGGCGGCAGCCCGCAACCCTACCCCGAGTCGCTCACTTTCGGGTCATTTGCGCCTGACGGACGGCCGCTCACGATGGAAGGCTCAGGCGTGGATGCGAACGCCATGCGCATCGCAAACCTCAGCGCTTTTGTCAGGCCAGACAAAGATGTCCAGGTCGGTGAATCCTGGTCGGTTCTCTATGCCGAGGATAAAGAGAAAGGCGCCACCAACGCAACAGCAGCGTTCAAGCTCGTCGCGCTCGAATCAGTCAACGGTGAGAACTGCCTGAAAGTCGAGTACTCCAGCAAAGAGAACGACACTGTTCCTCCTGCGGCAGCAAAGGGCATCTTCTGGATCAGCACGACAAGCGGCAAGACGGTTCGCAGCGAGACGGAGTGGATTGGAATGCCCGCACCCGGAGTCGGTATGCCGATCTCGGGCAAATTCACTCAGACCCTAATCAAGTGAGTTTCTGCACCTGGGCCACTGGCGAACTGATGGCCGCTTACCACGACGAAGGGTACCGGCGCGTATTTAAAGGCCTCAAGATCGATGTCTGCGCCCAGATGACCGATGAGGAGCTCGCAGCAGCTCTCCTCGACGAGGGCATCATTCGCCATAAAGGCAAAGTCGCTTCTGTCAAGGCGAACGCGTTGGCTGTTCAACAGATCCAAAAGGAGCATGGATCATTCAGCAGATTCTGCTGGTCCTTCGTCAACTTCGAGCCGATACTGACCCGCGCCAAAGCACTTGAGGATCTGGAGGTCACAACTCCTTCATCGGTCAGCATGAGCAAGGCGCTTAAGAAAGCCGGATTGAAGTTTTGTGGCCCGACAATCTGCCAGTCGTTCCTTCAGGCTGGCGGAATGCTGAATGACCATGTCGAAGGCTGCCCTCAGAGGGACGCCTGCAGAAAAGACTGGCTGGCTGCGGACCCGGGCTTCTAGTCGCGGACCGTCTGACGGCTGATGCAGTCGGCAGCCCAACCCTTCTCTTCGGCCAATCGCTCAAACAGCGTAATCTGCACCATCGCACGCACCTTGTTCAGGTCTGCTGGGTCAGAAGATCCGAGCTGGAAGTAGTTGTCGCCACGCAGGTAGTCGGTCAGGAAGCGGATGCCGAGCTCAAGAGCAATGATCATGACCGAGTCATGCATCATCTTAATCTCTTCACTGGTCGCCTGAGTCGACGTGGAGAGGAAGCCGTTGGTCACAGCCTCATAGACCTTCTTATCGACCTGAACCTTATCCAGATCTCGTTCGATTTCACCCGCAACATTGCAGAGCGAGCGAACCATATCGCCCCAGTCTGCCAGCCATGTGTACGGCATGATTGT
>JALGXY010000400.1 GCA_029824495.1 Fimbriimonadia bacterium | reverse complement strand
GTGCCGGTGATCAGCCAGTCGTCACCGTCGCGGACTGCTCTGGTGGTCAACGAGAGAGCGTCGGTGCCGCTGTTCGGCTCGCTCAAGCAGTAGGCGCCGATCCACTCGCCACTGGCAAGTTGAGGGAGGTAGCGGCTCTTCTGGTCCTCTGTACCGAAGGCTGCCAGGCCAAACTGGGCGATTCCGCTGGTGACACCGATAGTCACGCTGAAGCTGGCATCGAGAGCGAGGTGTTCAAGAATCCGGGCGGAGATGTTCTTCCCAAGGCCAAGGCCACCGTGCTTATCGGGCGAGTCGATGCCGCAGAAGCCCAGTTCTCCGGCTTTGCGAATCAAGGAAGGCATCAAGCCCTCCTCTTGCTTTTCAAGCCGATCCTGGACAGTAAGGACCTCGCCGCGACAGAACTGCTCGGCCATGTCGACCATAAGCTGTTCGTCGGACGAGAAGTCCGAGGGAGCGAAGGAGTCGCTCGGTTCTACACTGAAAAAGGAGCATCCTGCTCCGGCTGCCGCCTTTGGCACCACACTCATTAAACTCACGTCCCGGCAACACTGCCGTTCCGGATAGATTATAACGCTTGAAGGGGTACCCTCGACAGTGTCGTCTGGGCCTGTAGCTCAGGGGTTAGAGCGGGCGGCTCATAACCGCTTGGTCGCGGGTTCGATTCCCGCCGGGCCCACCATCCAGATCAGGCAGGTTCTTGGCTTGCAGCCGAGGCGTCATCGTCTTCCTGAACCTCTGGCATTTCAAGCTCATACTGATCGTAGTGCTGCCGCACCTTTTCAGATGACATCTCTTTCATCGCCCTGCTCGGCGTCTTGCTCCAGCGTGCGGTCGGCAGCCAGATGAACTCTGACTTTCCGATGATTGAGTCTCGGTGTACAAGCCCCCAGAATCTCCCGTCGAGAGAGTTATTTCGGTTGTCACCCAGGAAGAGATAGTGGTCCTCTGGGATCGCCACCGGCTCAGACTCGCTCATCAAGAGAACAGTGCCTGGATTAGTCCAGTCGATGCTGCTGCCCTCTGACTGCATCTGATAGGGAGGGAAGATCTGACCGTCAGGCTGAACCTGAATCGGGAGAACTTCACCTTCAAATGAGATGAGCTTGAAATCGTTGTAGTCGACCCTCTTCCACAGGTCTGGCTCAAGAACATTTAGCTCTCGGTCTGTAAACCGAACGTAGTCCTCAGCCATCGGCTTGCCGTTTCGATAGAGGATGCGATCTTTGATCTCGATGAGATCACCAGGCCCGCCGATCAGTCGTTTGATGTAGTCCTGAGTGGCTTGGCCGGAAGGATCGGCGTGGCTTGGGGGGTGGAAGACCACGATGTCGCCGACTTCCGGATCGTTGAACCGATAAATGAACTTGTTGGCAACGATATAGTCGTTTGGCATCAATGTATCGATCATCGAGCCGGTCGGAATGTAGAACGTTTGAATGGCAAACGGCCGAACCAGCATGAAGACAACGATGGCCGCATAGACGAGGGCGTCGGAAATTTCGTTGACAATGCGAGCAAAGCTGTAGAAGCCGGTTCGCTTGTGCTGAGGAGTCCTCTCTAAATAGAAAAAGACTGCAGCACGCGCAGCAGTCAAGATGAGTCCAATCAGCAGAATCTGGCTGAGCGGAGCACGAGCGGCCTTGTCAATCAATCCCATCATGCCCTGATCTTGGGCTTGGGCTTGGGCGACAAGGCCGGTGAAGCTCAGCACGTCTATTGTCTGCCTATCAGCGTTTTTCGCGGATGCGGGCGGCTTTGCCGGTCAGACCGCGCAGATAGTAGAGCTTTGCTCGTCGAACTCGACCACGTCGGGTGACTTCGAACTTGGCTACGTTGGGTGAGTGAACAGGGAAGCATCGCTCTACACCGACGCCGCTGCTGACTTTTCGCATGGTCACGTTCTTTGCGATCCCGCCGTTGCTGACAGCGATCACAACGCCTTCAAAAATCTGAATTCGCTCTTTGCCGCCCTCGCGGACTTTAACGTGTGCCCGGACTGTGTCACCGGGGTTGATTTCGGGCAGGTCAGACTTCATGTAGTCTGCTCCTACGCTCTGCAGTATCGCCTGCTTAGACATTGCTGGATCCTCGTCGAAAAAAGCTCATGCTGTCAGCACAAGCCAGCGGATTATAACAGATCGAGGTCGTCGTCCTTTAGGTCTGCCAGACGGAATAGGTCTGGTCGACTAGAACGGGTCCTCAGAAGCTGCTGCTGCCGCCTCCATCTCCTTATCTTTTCATGATGCCCTGTCAGCAGCACCTCCGGCACCTCTTCACCCCGAAAGACCCGTGGCTTTGTATAAAGAGGGTGCCCAAGCAGGCCATCGTGAGAAAAGGAATCGTCCTCATGAGACTCGGGATCACCCAGGACTCCGGGAAGAAGGCGGATCGTAGCGTCAGCCATCGCCAAAGCCCCGAGTTCGCCACCGGTCATTACGAAATCGCCTAGCGAATATGTCTTCGTTGCGATCTGGGTCCGGACCCGCTCATCGATCCCTTCGTAATGGCCACAGATGAAGATCACCTGTTTCTTGGAGCCCAATTCCTCTGCATGCTGTTGCAAGAATCGCTCCCCAGCCGCATCGAGCAGCACGATTTCCGAATCTTCTTGGGGATCGAGCCTTTCGACTGCCTTTTCGATCAGTGGGGCAATCATCACCATGCCTGGGCCGCCGCCGAACGGAGTGTCATCCACACTGTTGTGCCCGTCTTCGGCGTAATCCCTCGGATTTGAGGTCTCGATCTCTACGAGGTCATCACGCTGAGCACGCCCGATCATGCTGTGACTGAGCGCCTGCTCAATCATCTCGGGGAAGACTGTGACAAATCCAATTCTCATCTGGGTCCAATCGTGTCGAGTCTAGCCGACATCGTACGATCTGCGTGGGTAGAATCCGAGCTGTCAATTTTGACGGAGAATCGACAGAAGTGAACGTACCCGCTGACCTGAAGTACACCAAGAGCCACGAGTGGATCCGAATCGATGGAGACACAGCCATTATCGGAATCACCGAGCATGCCCAGTCTGAATTGGGTGATGTCGTCTTTGTCGAACTGCCTGAGCCAGGCCGCGTTCTTCAGGCCGAAGAGACTCTCGGCTCAGTTGAGAGTGTCAAAACCGTCTCTGATCTCTATGCACCGATGGCGGGTGAAGTCGTCGAAGTGAATGGGGCATTAACTGGTCAGCCAGAGCTGGTCAACTCAGATTCGATGGGCGAGGGCTGGATGGTCAAGCTGAAGATGAATGACGCTTCGGATGCTGACGGTCTGCTCGACGCAGCCGGTTACGAAGCCGTGTTGGCCGACGCCTGATTCGACTGCTTTAGGGCCTGGTTGGGAATGCGTCCCAGTCAGGCCCTTCCTGCGTCTGTCACAGGGCGTAAAATCGACTTCGGCTGCGCACCAAAATGCCCTACATTCCCCATTCAGAAGAAGACCGCAAGGAGATGCTGAAGACAATCGGCGTCGACAGAATCGAAGACCTCTTCGTAGAGATTCCCGATGACCTGCGGTTGAAGGCTCCACTCAACGTTCCCGAAGGCCTGGATGAATACAAGCTGTTCGGACATCTGAATGAGCTTGCCTCCAAGAACATGAGCGCATCGGATGCTGTCTGCTTCTTAGGTGCAGGCATCTACGATCGCTATATTCCAGCTGTAGTTGGTGCCCTGATTTCACGCGGAGAGTTTCTGACCGCCTACACACCCTATCAGCCGGAAGCCAGCCAGGGCTACCTGCAGACGATCTACGAATTTCAGACGATGGTCGCAGAGCTGTATGGCATGGACTTAGCAAATGCCTCGATGTACTGCGGAGCCACCGCCATGGCCGAAGGCGCTCTTATGGCCTGCAGCATCAAACGCCGCAGCCAGGTCGTGGTGAGCGAAGCCGTGCATCCGCACTACCGACAGGTGCTCGAGACCTACTGCTCACCAATGGATGTCGAAGTCAAGACGATTCCGGCTCTAGCCAGCGGCAGGGAAGAGTCTCTCGACCTTGTCACCGAAGAAGCCGCCTGTTTGATTCTTCAACAGCCCAACTTCTTCGGCATGATTACCGATATCAAAGCGGCTCGAGAAGTGTGCGACCGAACCGGATCACTGCTCCTGGTCTCTGCCGATCCGACTGCCGCTGGGCTTCTGCCCACGCCTGGCGAACTCGGTGCAGATATTGTTACTGGCGAAGGACAGCCGCTCGGCATTCCCATGGGTCTGGGTGGACCGCTTCTCGGGCTTTTTGCCTGCCGAAGAGAGTACGCCCGTCAGATTCCTGGCCGCATCGTAGGCCGAACTCACGACGAGCAGGGACGGCTCGGCTACACCATGACCCTGAGGACCAGAGAGCAGGACATCAGACGCGAACGGGCGACCAGCAATATCTGTACCAACGAGGCGCTGATGGCCCTGGCGGCAACGGTCTATATGAGTGCGGTCGGCAAGAACGGCATCCGCTCTGTAGCAGAGTCGACAGTCCAGAACACCCAATACGCGATCAGCCGCCTGACTGAGGCCGGAGCGAGAATCAAGTACAAGGGCAGCGTCTTTGGTGAATTCGTTTTGTCGCTGCCGATCGAAGCCTCGCAGGTGCGCGACGAACTGCACAAACGCGGCATTTTGGCTGGCCTTCCATTAGGCGAGTACTTTGAAGGCGAGGAGCATAGTCTCCTCGTTGCTGTCACTGAGATCAGAACCAAAGATGAGATCGACTGGTTCGCTTCTGAGCTCGCATCCGTGCTCGACAACGAAGAGAACGATCTGTGGCTGGTCGGCGCGAGCCTAGACCAGTCGAGAGTCCAGGTGAGGCAGGCAGACGGCCATGTCGACGCCCGCTCGGTTGAGACGATCGAAAAGGTGACCGTCACCAAGAGCAACTGGTCGATTAAGGACCAGTTCGGACTTGAGATGCAGTTCACAGATGGGGCGCTCGCCGAGATCCACGAAGAGGACACCGCTGGTTTTGAAGCGGTGATGGCGGCTCTTTCGAAGCAGCTTGAGGGCTGGGATGAAGAGTGGTACGAAAAGGTGGTCTATCCGCCGTTCGAGAAGAATGCTGCGGTGGTGTTCGAGCGGGTTTGAGCGAGAAAAGAGGAGAAGAGAAGATGACAACACGAACAGTCCCCACACCGAAGCCCATTTTTGAAAAGTCTCGACCTGGTCGAATCGGCTGCAACATTCCGGTTGCCGATACTCCCAAAGTCGACCTTGCTGCAGCCGTCGGAGAGACACGAGACTCTGTGGCCTGGCCAGAGATCGGCGAGCTCGACCTGGTTCGCCACTTTACAAACCTTAGCCAGATCAACTACGGCATCGACACGGGCTTCTATCCGCTCGGGTCATGCACTATGAAGTACAACCCGCGAATCAATGAGCAGACAGCTGCTCTTCCAGGATTCGCGCGGCTCCACCCGATGCAGCCAGAGGAGTCGATCCCTGGCGCAATCGAGGTGATGCTTGGGGTTCAGGATTTCCTCAAGGAGATCACCGGATTCGACGAGATCACGATGCAGCCGGTCGCCGGAGCTCATGGCGAGCTGACCTGCTTGATGATGATCAAGGCTTACCACGAGAGCCGCGGGGAAGGGGATCAGCGAAATATCGTTCTTGTGCCTGACTCGGCGCACGGCACCAATCCGGCCTCCGCAGCTCGTTGCGGCTACAAGGTCAAATCAGTGCCGACGGATGCCGAAGGCAACACGGACATCGAAGCGCTTCGGGCGGTGATGGATGAGACCGTAGCGGCCTTCATGGTCACCAATCCTTCGACGCTCGGCCTTTTCGAGCCGCACATCAAGGAGATCTGCGATCTGGTCCACGAAAAGGGTGGACAGGTCTTCTGTGACGGCGCAAACATGAACGCGATGGTCGGTGTAACCCGCCCAGGCGATCACGGTTTCGACTGCATGCATTTGAACCTGCACAAGACGTTCAGCACTCCGCATGGCGGAGGCGGTCCTGGCTGCGGCGCCATCGGCCTGCAGAGCCACCTTGAGGCGTTTATGCCTGCTCCGCTCGTGACGCGCGGCGCTGTTGGAGAACCGGTTCTTGACGATGATCGGCCCCAATCGATTGGAAGGGTCTCAAGCTTCTTCGGTCAGTTCCTCATGGCAGTACGTGCCCTGACCTATCTTGCCGCCTACGGATCAGATGGGCTCCCCGAAATCGCTCGGCACGCGGTCCTCAATGCAAACTATATCAAGGCGCGGCTGAAGGACGTGCTTCCTCCTGCTCACGACCGGCCCTGTATGCACGAGTGCATCCTGACGGCTAAGGAGTACAAAAAGTACGGCGTGAGAGCGCTCGATATCAGCAAGCGATTGATCGATCTCGGGTTCCACCCGCCGACCAACTACTTCCCGCTGATCGTGCCGGAGTGCATGATGATCGAGCCGACGGAAACAGAATCAAAAGAGACTTTGGACGAATTCTGTGACGCGATGATTCAGATCTGCACCGAGGCCAGAGAGGATCACGAGCTGCTGATCAATGCTCCACAGAAGCAGGTCGTTGGCCGCTTGAACGAAGCCGAGGCCGTAAAGAACCTCGATGTTAAGTGGCAGGCAGATCGGTAGACTCAGCTCTCAGTGATCACTTTCGACGACAGGCATGACGGCCCCGAAAACATGGGCCGCGATGCAGCTCTTCTGATCCAGGCGGAATCGGGTGAACCAGCAGGCCGTGTCTACGGCTGGACGGGCAACTGGGTCACCTTAGGCCGTTTCCAAAAACAGGAAAAGGTGCTGCTCGAAAATGCCCCCGTCGACTGGGTTCAGAGACCGACCGGCGGCAAGGCGGTTCTGCATGGCCATGACGTCACATTCGGGCTGGCCGTGCCTCTTAAATCACTGGGCCTGTCTGATCGAGACTGCCGCAGCGTTGGGGCTGTCTATCGACGGCTGATTCGCCCGATTGTGCTTGCTATGCAGGATGCTGGCGGTGACGCAGAGCTGGCCGAAAACACACCATTTGTCAGATCGGCTGGGCACACGGCTGACTGTTTTGCCCATATCGCCCCAAACGACGTGGTGAACCCCCAGACGGGGCAGAAAGTTTGCGGGTGCGCCCTCAAGCTGACGCAGCAGGCTGTCCTGATTCAAGCCTCGATTCCGGCTGCAAGACCGCTGGTTGACCCTGCCAGAGTGTTTCGAAATCCCCATTCGGCTGCGTGGATCACCGTCGACGCTGAGAGGTTCGCAGAATCACTTGAGTTGCAGCTTTCCAAATCCCTTTGCCCGAAAGTTTCGTAGAATAAGAAGATGAACCCGATAAACCGCTTCCGCCATCTTGGTGTTCTGTCGGTAGTCGCTGTTGTGGCGGCCTCAGGTGCTGTCGTCCAGAGCAAGGGCCGGCAGCTGACCTTTGAATACAAGAAAGGCAAGACCTACACTTATGAGATGTCGATGGAGATGACCAGCGACAACGAGATGATTCCAATGGACATGAAGATGACTGGGGATCAGGTCATCAATATCAAGTCAGTCAAGGGCAAGAACGCAGTCGTTGATGTGCTCGTGAAGAACATTGAGACGGAGTCAACTTTTGAAAGCCCCGTGGAAGGGGAAGAGCCGCAGATGGAAGATCAGACCATGGAACTGACTGTCAATGAGTACGGCAAGATCCTGAAGACCGAGAGCGATGAAGATTTCAGCCTGAACTCGGCTGGTTTTCTGGGAGTGATCTATCCCTCTGCCCTGATCCGCAACGGCTATGAGTGGGCCGAGCAGATGAAGTTCTCAGAGATGGCCGACTCAATGGCAGGCGGTATGACCGGTGGGCTCCCGGAAGGAATCGACATGGAGATGGAATGGAAAGACGATGAGATGCGGATGATCTACAAAGTTGAATCGTTGAATACCAAAACCGCAGCCATCAGCTACACAATGTCTTCATCACCGACAATGATCATGAACTTCAGCGGGATGAGCATGGAGATGTCGATGGAGATCGAGGGCAAAGGGAAGTTCGTTGCTCGCCTGAGCGATGGATTCCCGATCTCTTCAGATATGGAAATGACCAACGTGATGGAAATGGATCTTCTGCCAGAGCCGATCACGCAGAAGATGACAATGTCCTCCAAGCTGAAGAAGTAAGCCTTCGCTCATTCCCCCTCCTCCTTTTTGCTACGCGAAAGGGAGGAGGGGGTTAGGGGGTGGAGGGTCTTAAGAAAATCAGCCCAGCCAAATTGGCTGGGCTGATTTCATTGAGGATGGCTATAAAGATCAGCTCGGGCTCGGTGTGATCGTGAAGCCTTGCTGAGTCAGCTCCTGGCCGATGTGGCGGAGCTTCTTCATAGCGCGCAGCTCGATCTGACGCACTCGCTCTCGAGTGACGTTCAGGGCGGCACCGACCTCTTCCAAGGTTCGAGCACGGCCGTCATCAAGGC
>JALGXY010000399.1 GCA_029824495.1 Fimbriimonadia bacterium | reverse complement strand
GATCTGCCAAAGCAGGGTCGAGTATCGGCCATTTGAGACGGGCGGTGAAAGCCGCTCATTGATCTGGTCGATCGACGCCTTGTCGGTGTAGATCCACATCCGAGCCTGATCCTGAGGTCCTCGGAACCGCGAGCTGTTCGTGATCGATGCCAAGCGCTGGACTACATCATCCTCGGGCGGCTTGATGCTGAATCTATCTCCCGGCTTAGGGGCCCTCTTGCCCATTTCAAGGCAGGCCCATCTGATCGGAATCCGGGTTGCGGCCGGTGCCGGCCGAGGGTTGAGACTGACATAGAGCCGAAGCGTGCCACCGGCGGGAAGAACCCCAGTTGACCGCACGACCGTGGCCATGTCCTGGACAGCAGGATCGACCGAGTCGAAAACGGTTCCGATCGGAATCGATACGCTGATCTCCTTTTCAGTGCCGTTTGTAAAATCGAGGAAACACCCATTCAGGTCGAGCGGGAGAATCTCGATCGCCACCTCATCTTCATCGACCTCTTCGCCTTCTGGGTCGGTCAAGCCGACGCCGGATGTTCCGACACCGGTCGACTCTCCCAGCCCTGGGTAGTCCTTGAACATTTCGCCAAACTCTCTGATGAAAGCCTCCATGTCGAACGGTTTAATCGGCTTGCATTTGCAGTTCTCCCAAGTGTGCTTTCTGTGTGGCTCTTGCTGAGCAATCTCACCGGTTGCCACCGTCTGTTCGTGGCTGCCGACAACCTCATGGATGGGGGTTCGCACGCCGCGCCGCATGGTGAAGCCGACTTTGGTCATGGTGCCCCTCACAATAAATCTAAATGTTCTGGTTCCAACCCACCAGTTTCTGCCTGAACAGGCATCCGCGTGCGGCATTCTCCAGGTGATCTTCTTTCGAGCCTCGCGTCGAAGATTTGCCAGTGAGCGGCTGACACGAGATGACCAGTCTCGGGGAGAGTGCGTTCCTCCAGCCCGAACGGCCAAAGCGTTCGCTGCACGAGTCGCGGCCCTCATGGCCGAACGATCCGGCTCGTAACGCCCCCGTCGAGAAGCTTTATGCTCTTCGGTGCACGTGTCATCGCACGAGTCATCACAGTCTTCATGCGCAGCATGCACGTTGCCATTGCATCGATTCACGCAGACCATAACAGGTCCGCCTCTGCCGCCAAGAACGAGCATCGTCTGTACGGAATATTCAAGGGTGAAGAACTCGGTTGCTGCAACCTGATTTCCTTCACGTATCTGTCTCTGATAGCGCCTTGACGTAATGCTCCCTTCGTCGTTCCAATCTTGAGCGATGGCAACAGGAGACAGGAGAAGCAGTGATAAAGCAGCAAAGCCGCCAATTGCTCTCGTTAGCTGGGCGAAGCGTCGCATGCTTTAAGTCTGCCAGATTGACAGACTGTTTGGGCACGTGTCTCATCCAATAAACGTACACTTCATGTCATGAGCCTAGGATCAATTTCTCGTCGCGAGGTGCTTGCTGTTGCTGCAGCTGCACCGCTCACGCTTGGTGTTTTCTCTCCTCAAGACCGAGAGCGGCCAGCCGCAGTCGACGCTGAGCAGGTCAAGAAATTTGTGATTGCAGCTCACCGCAGCTTGGATGAGGTGAAGGAGATGCTCAAAGAGAATCCCAACTTGCTCAACGCCACCTGGGATTGGGGTGGGGGCGACTTTGAGTCGGCTCTTGGCGGCGCGGGCCATATGGGAAATCGGGAGATCGCCGAACACCTGATCGGGCAGGGTGCACGCAGCGATATCTTCGTTCATGCGATGCTCGGCGACCTGGACGTGGTTCGCCCAATGATTAAGCGCTTCCCTAACCTTGTAGATGCCAAGGGTCCGCATGGCATTTCGCTCTTGAGGCACGCGCAGAAGGGCGGAGACCAGGCGAAGGGCGTTCTTGAGTTCTTAGAGTCTTTGTAGTCTGTGGAATCCCCCTCCCCTTATTCAGTGGGGGGAAGGCGTAGGGCGCTAATCTCCATGCGGACGGCCACGTCTGCATCCCGGCCCTCCTCCCCCTTTTCCACGTCGAGCTCAGCCTATTGCTGACCTCTTAGGCGGACCCTCCCTCCTCTATTTCGCTTTGCGACAATAGAAGAGGGGGAATCCCTTTCTCCGACCACCACCACCGGAGGGAGGGCGGGTGGGGGATGGTGGTGGACGGCGCGGCAATTCTGGTCGATCAGGAATGTGCTGTATCATTCAATTGATGAGGGAGTTCTTTGATCAGATGCGCGAAGATCCAGCGACTGATTGGATCAAGAAAGTCTTCATCATCATTTTTGGAGCATCGACCGTGTTGGCGGTTCTCCTCATCGGGGTCCTCGCTGTGTCGTTTGACATGGACGACCCCTTTGGGACCGAAGAGACTGCTCGCAGCAGCGCCGATTGATAGGAGGGAAAATCAATGACCGATGAAGATCTGAAAAAGATGACCCCGGAGGAGCGGCAGCGATTGGCTGACGCCGAGCAGCAGGCGCTTCAAGCCTTCTATCGAAACATCAAAGAGGGCCGGAGATATCCACGCCAGACCCAACGATTTGCCCTCCTGATTATTCTTCCTGTCGCACTGGTCATTATTGCTCTCATCATGCTGCTGACCGAGTGGCTCTTTGGTTAAGCCCCCTCACGTTATTCCTCTTCCACGAGAGGAGAGGGAGAATCCGAATCACCAATCCTCGCGTTTCAGCCGATACGAGCGGTGATTGAGGCCGACTGGATGCAGAAACCACTCGCCGGAATGCACAAACCCAAGCCGCACGGCCGTCGCTTGAGACCTCAGATTATCCGGAAGGATGATCGTCGTCACCTCGTCAGCATCTGAGTGCTCAAAGTGAGCCGTAATCAGGCCGCAAGCCATCTCGGTGGCGTAGCCCTTGCCCCAGAAATTGCGATTCAGGTGCCAGCCGACTTCAACCGGCTGCTCTCCGACACCAGGACGTGGTTTGATCAACCCCATACCCGCGACCAGGCCGGATGACTGCTCAACAATCGCCCAGAGACCGTAGGGGTGCTCAAACTGCGCCTGCCGCTCCAGCAGCATGCTGATCGCCTCCTCAGATTCAGCGGCGGTCATCGGCTTGCGGTGGAGCCACCGGGCCACCTCGGCGTTGCCATAGAGCGCCAGGACAGCTGGTCCATCATCTGCAGTCCAGCGCCGCAATGTCAGCCGATCTGTTTCGATGCTCTGTTCCAAAACTGATCGAATGATACAATGGCTGTGTGTCTCCAGAGGATCTTTTCGTGACCGGGTTCGGCCCGTTCGGCCGGTTTAAAACAAACCCGGCCTCTGAGTTGGCACAAGCCAGCGACTGTCCGCGAGAGATTCTCAAGGTCACGTTTGATGCTGTAGACGAGTTTGTCGAGCGAGCCCCGTTCAGAGAATACGGAGCGCTCTTGATGATCGGCGTCAATGGCAAAGGCAAGGTTCCGCTCCTGGAAACGGTCGGCAGGAACAGGATCGGCAAAATCCCAGACACGAGCGGAAGCCTGCAGGGACCAGGTCCGATCGAGGCCATGCAACCCCAGCAGATCGCAGCCCCGCTTTGGCAGAGGGCCGATCTGCTCACAGACGACCACCCCTGGCAGGCGAGCACCGACGCCGGCGACTATCTCTGCAACTATCTGCTTTATCGCACTCTTCAGCACCATCCGGGCTATCCGGCCGGATTCCTGCATATTCCCCCGACTGAGGCCCTGCCGATGGACCGCCAGACGGCGATCCTGAAGCAGCTTGTGGCACTCTTATAGGCTGAGCGATGGCTGATCACCCGATTCACACGGCGACCGACGACATCCGCATCGAAGAGGTGCGGCCTCTCATCGCGCCTGCCATCCTCATTGAAGACATCCCATGTACTGAAGACGCAACCGAGCTTGTCGCCAGAACTAGGCGAGAGATCGTTGACTGTCTGACGGGCAAAGATGATCGACTGGTTGGAATCATCGGCCCCTGTTCGATCCACGATGTTGATGCCGCATTGGAGTACGGCCGAAAGCTGAAAGAGCTTGCTGACCAGCATAGAAACGATCTCTTGATCGTCATGCGGACCTACTTCGAAAAGCCTCGAACAGTCGGCGGCTGGAAAGGGCTGATGAACGATCCGATGCTCGATGGATCGCACCAGATCAACAAAGGCCTGCGCATGTCGCGACAGCTCCTGGCTGACCTCGCCGAGATCGGCATGCCGGTCGCCTGTGAGTTCCTAGACAACATTCTTCCGCAGTTCATTTCTGACCATGTCGTCTGGGCTGCCATCGGCGCTCGGACCACCGAAAGCCAGATCCACCGCCAATTTGCCAGCGGCTGTTCGATGCCGGTTGGTTTCAAAAACAGCACGACCGGCAGCACACAGACAGCGATTGATGCGATTCAGTCGGCAGCGATGAGCCACTGGTTCTCCTCAGTCACTAAGCAGGGCATTTCTGCGATTCTCAAGACTTCCGGCAACCCGAACTGCCATCTCATTCTCCGAGGCGGTTCGGAAACAGGCCCCAACTACGGAGCTGACGCGGTTTCGGAAAACGCATCTAGCCTCCGGAATCTCGGCCTTCAGCCACGGATGATGGTCGATTTTAGCCACGGAAACAGCGGCAAGGACCACAAAAAGCAGAGGGCCTGCACCGAGTCTGTTGCCGACCAGATTCGGGCCGGATCTGATTCTGTTTTTGGGTTTATGATGGAGAGCTTCCTGGTCGAAGGCAGTCAAGCTTATGCCCCCAAGGCCGAGCTGACCTACGGGCAGAGCATCACTGATGCGTGCGTCGATTTTTCTGAAACTGCAGAGCTGGTTGCCACCTTGGCTGACTCGGTTCGAGCACGGCGCGCTCTGGCCTAGAGTTGTATTCAAATAGGGCATGATTGGCGGCAGGGTTCGCCATGCCGGAAAGCTACGTTACAGACAACCTCCGTATCCGCCAGATCAAGCCGCTGATTCAGCCTTCGATTCTGCTGGAGGACATCCCTGCCCCTCAGCAGGTTCTCGATCTGGTCTCCAACACACGGACCGCGATTCGAAACGCACTTTACGGCGAAGATGATCGCCTTGTCTGCATTGTCGGCCCCTGTTCATTGCACGACCCAGAAGCAGCCATCGACTACGCACAGCAGCTCAAGATCATCGCAGACCGGCACAGCGAAGATCTGATTATTTTGATGCGCACCTATTTCGAGAAGCCGCGAACAGTGGGTGGATGGAAAGGGCTGGTTTATGACCCTGAGCTCGACGGCAGCCACAAGATCAACAAGGGCCTAACACTGGCACGAGGGCTGTTGAAGGACATCGGACTGATCGGCCTGCCCGCCGGCTGCGAAATGCTCGACAACATCCTTCCGCAGTTCACTGCAGACCTGGTGAGCTGGACCGCCATCGGCGCTCGAACCACAGAGAGCCAGATTCACCGACAGGTGGCCAGCGGCTCCTCGATGCCGATCGGTTTCAAGAACTCGACATCTGGCGAAGTGCAGGCTGCGATCGACGCTGTTCGGGCCTCAGCTAAGAGCCACTGGTTCCCTGGTGTCACCAAGCAGGGCGTCACTGCGATTTTCGAAACTGAAGGCAACGACGTCTGTCACGTGATCATGCGTGGCGGAAGCCAGCCCAACTACGAAAAGAGCTTCTTGGATGACGCCTCATCAAAGCTGCTCCAGCATGGTCTTCCTTCCAAACTGATGGTCGACTGCAGCCATGGGAACAGCGGCAAAGACCACACGAAGCAGAAGCTGGTGGCCAGTGATCTGGCCGACCAGATCAAGAGCGGTGCCGAGAATATCTTCGGCGTGATGATCGAGTCGTTCTTGAAGGAAGGAAAACAGGATTCGGCAGACCTGACATCGCTCGAATATGGCGTCAGCATCACCGACTCCTGCATCGGCATCAGTGAGACCGAGGAGATCTTGGGACTGCTCGCCGAGGCGAAAAAGGCCTAAACCGCGGGTCTTGTGTGTCACGCTCACCGTGAGCCGACATGCCGCAGAACCTCCTGACCGACAACGTCCGAATCTCTCAGATCAAGCCGCTGGTGCCGCCAGCGATCCTGATCGAGGATATCCCCGCCTCACCGGCAGCTCTGAAGACGATCGACAAGGCGCGACATGACATCGCCAACGCACTGCACGGCAAGGATGATCGGCTGGTCTGTATCATCGGCCCCTGTTCTATCCACGATGTCGATGCTGCCCGGCACTACGCTCGGCGGCTCAAAAGCGCAGCCGACAAGCTGAAGGACGATCTGATCGTCGTGATGCGGACCTATTTTGAGAAGCCGCGAACGGTTGGCGGCTGGAAAGGGCTCGTCTACGATCCAGAACTCGACGGCAGCCACAAGATCAACAAAGGTCTTCGGCTCTCACGAGAGCTCTTGGCTTACCTTTGTGAACTTGGGTTAGCACCCGGCAGTGAGCTGCTCGACAATATCACGCCCCAGTACACGGCCGACCTGGTTGCTTGGGCCGCGATCGGCGCACGAACAACTGAAAGTCAGATTCACCGACAGGTCGCCAGCGGATCTTCGATGCCGATGGGCTTTAAGAATGCGACATCTGGCGATGTCCAAGGAGCAGTCGACGGGGTGCGAGCCTCGGCGGCCAGCCACTGGTTCCCCAGTGTCACCAAACAGGGCGTCACCGCGATTTTCCAGACTGAAGGCAATCGTGATGGTCACATCATTCTCCGCGGCGGTGCCAGCGGACCGAACTTTGACGAGTCCTCGATCGACGAGGCCGCCGAGCAGCTGCAGAAGCACGGGCTGAGCGCTAAGGTCATGATCGACTGCAGCCACGGCAACAGCAGCAAAGACCATACGAAGCAGGGCGCAGTTGCCCAAGAAATCGCGCGGCAGATCGCAGCCGGCAGCGACAAGATTTTTGGGATCATGCTCGAATCGTTCCTCGCTGAAGGGCGACAAGGAATGGAGGACATTCCTAGCCTCACTTATGGACAGAGCGTCACCGACGCCTGCATCGGCATCGAGGAGACTGAGGCCCTTATGCTCGAACTTGCAGAGTCGGTTCGTGCGCGCCGCGGGTCAAAATAGAGTCGGTGTTCCTCTCGTCCCTTGTCTTTCTGATCGGTCTGGTCGTGCTGTTGTACGGCGCAGACATGATGGTCAAGGGTGCGTCTCGCTTGGCGCTCAGCCTCGGCATGAGCTCGCTGATCGTTGGACTGACGGTCGTCTCATTCGGCACGAGTGCTCCTGAGCTGGCGATCAGCGTCACCTCCGCTTTGAAAGGCAATGCTGATCTGGCCGTGGGCAATGTCATCGGCAGCAACATCGCCAATGTCCTGCTGATATTGGGTGTCGCTGCCGCTTTGGCAACAATCGTGGTCAAGAGGCAGTTGATCCGGTTTGACGTTCCCGTAATGATCGGATGCGGCCTGCTGATGTGGGCTTTCGGACTCGATAGGAGCTATCAGCGATGGGAAGGATTCGTCCTATTTGGCGGGTCGATCTTCTACACGCTCACCCTGATAAAGTTCAGCCGCGACAATCCACCGCTGCAGGAGCGGGCAGATGTCGATCCCGGCCAGTCAGGAGTCAAGACACTCGCCCAGATTGTGGGCGGCATCATCCTTCTTGTTGTCGGCTCTCAATGGCTGGTCAAAGGTGCCACCGACGTTGCAGCCTCGCTCGGCGTCAGTTCACTCATCATTGGCCTCACTGTTGTGGCGATCGGAACCAGCGCGCCTGAGCTGGCGACCACGATTGTCGCGATCATGCGTGGGGAGCGAGATCTGGCTGTCGGCAACGTGGTGGGAAGCTGTATCTTCAACGTCCTTGTCGTGCTTGGCCTGACGGCTGCGATCTCTCCGCTGGCCGTACCGATCGCACCGCCGGCTCTTGCATTTGATCTGCCCTTTATGGCGGTGGTGCTGTTTGCCTGCTTCCCGATCCTGTTCGTCGGCTACCGGATCTTCCGGTGGGAGGGCGTGATGTTCCTGCTGATCTATGGGATCTACACGACCTACTTGGCGCTAAACGCCCAAGAGCACTCTGTTCTGGCACAGTTCAACAGCACCGTGATCTGGATTGTCCTGCCGCTGATCGTCGGCACAGCCGCAGCACTGACGCTGAATAAGGTGATCGTCGAGCGCAAAGAGAAGCTGAACGGCTCAGGCGAGTGAGTTCAGACAGGCTCGTTCGTTGTCGAGTGACTTCGGCACATCGACCATCGGGTCGCCTGTGCCTTCCCACTCGAGATTGACCCAGCCGTCAAAGCCCTGCTCTTTCAGGATGGAAAGACAGGCGTTAAGGTCGACTGTGCCCTCGCCGACAACTGTTCCGTGGAACACGTTGCCTTCGAGGTCTCGGTAGCCCTCATCACTTTCTGGAGCCGGCTTGAAGTCCTTGAAGTGGACCATGTAGGCGCAGTCTGCCACCTGTTTGATCGCTTCATGGCTTGGCTGTCCGACAAGAAGGAAGTTGCCTGTGTCCGGGTTGGCGCCGAGCGCATCATGGCCGCAGTTCCTGCGGACAGCTGCAATAATCTGTGCAA
>JALGXY010000398.1 GCA_029824495.1 Fimbriimonadia bacterium | reverse complement strand
AAAGAGATGTGGAGGTTCGACCTTGGGAGCAGAATTGTGAAACAACCATTGAGCAACATTGGGGGTTCAGTGTGCATCGAAGCCTCCAGTGGATCTATTGACCAAATTGATCCTACTGGACTTCATTCTAAGATCTACTGTTTTGATGGCATGACCGGTGCCGTCAAATGGGAGGCCTCAAATTCTAGTAAAACTAGACTGTTGCCAGTGACGGGAAGCGATGGAACCGTCTTTACCAGCAATGACTTTGACGTTGATCCTCAGTACCAACATTCGCTGATAATCGCCCTTGACGGTGCAACTGGACGCAAGAAGTGGGAAGTAGCTTGCGATTTCAGAGCTTCACTTGAAGGCACAGAGGTCAACGCGTACGCCGGCAACCCGTTCCGCAATGATTGGACTCTCCCGTCAACTTTGATGCACTGGGACATCTGGAGCTCCGAGGATGAGGTATCAGGGCCCGGTAAGGACGACGTGGTTACTTCATGTGAACGCGTATTCGAAGCGATCGGGGATGACGGAACTCTCTACTTAGCGTCCGAGGATGGTGAGGTTATCGCAATAGACTGCTCTACTGGAGCAGTAGTAAAGAGTTTTTGCCTTGATGGCCACATGGCATTGGCGCCGCAGAGGTGGACGTTTTGGTCGACGGATCACTTTTGGAGAATTGAACAATTTGCGATTAGCGCGGCTGACAAGATCATTGTTAAGTCTGGTTCTCTGGGTAGCGATACGGTCTCTACGTTTGACAGCTCAACAGGGAAATTGAAGTGGACTGACGAAACTCCAAAGGAAGACGATGGCCGATCTCGTTCCGGCCTCGTAGGGCATGTAATCGGTGCAGACGGCACTGTATATTGTGGTTGGAATATCAAAGAACATTTTGGCCATCGTTTCATCCGTAGTGAGCTTTACGCCTATGACATGGAGGCTTATTCGTTAAAAAGTACATTGAAAATAGAGGGACAAAAGTCGTTCAGCCAGCCTCGCGCGGTCTTCAATCAACAAAGCAGCGAGTCAAAGTTTAGCTGGCGCAAGGGCAATGTCATAGGCGATCACAATTATGATGACGTGCCTATGTACGATCCGGAATCGGACTCAGAGTTTGGGCCCTATAGAGATTGATGGGCCAACTGCAGCCGCTCCGCATTTTCAAGAGGCTATCGCTAGGATCGAGAGGCGTCTCAATTTTGATCCAAATGATGCGAGAGCTTTGTACTTTGCCGCCCTCACCCTCGCTGAACTAGGTCGAGTTGCTTCTATACACGTATCGGTGACCATGAATCGGCCGTGAAGCACCTTCAAACTTCCTATGATCTTGGCTTTGGATACGCGGCGTGGATTCGCGGTGACTCCGACCTCAAGAACATCTTGGATGATCCTCGAGTCGACGCCATCCTTGAAAAGATGGATGATCGTATGGCTGACGAGACGGCATAGTCTTCGTTGCCTGGCGTGTGGGCGATATGACGCTGTTTGGGCGCCTAAACCTGCTTGTAGCTTGCTTGGCTGATATCTCGGCTCAGCCGCCGCCAGCGCGCCGTTTGCGGAATTCCTCAAGCGGCTCTGTCTTCACCCTAGGGTGGAACTCGGCAGGGAAGAGGGCGCGATGCTCGTCCAGGGTCTCCTTGGAACTGGCGACCGTGGCCAGATTGGTCCACTCGTTTGGATCGATCCGATGATCATACAGCTCTTCGCCGCCATCGGCATACCGGATATAACGCCAGTTCTTGGTGCGAACCGAGGCTGCACCGTCGGCCAGTGTGGTGATTGAGGGGTGGGGCCACGACAGCTCGGGATTTTGGACCAGAGGGGTGAGATCATGGCCATCGAGGTTATCTGCTCGGTCAAGTCCAAGCATTGAGAGTAGTGTCGGGTAAAGATCGAGCAGATTCACAGGCTCATCGCACCTGCCAGCCTCGATATCTGGGCCGGCAAAGATCAGCGGAACGTGCGCAATATCCTCCCACAAGGCGAACTTGCGGTAGTGCTCTTTTTCACCGAGCTGCCAGCCATGATCCGACCAGAAGACCACGTAAGTGTTATCCGCATGGGCACTCTTCTCTAGGGCGTCAAGGAGCCTGCCGACGATCTCATCCATATAGGCGATCGAGGCGAGGTAAGCCTGCACGGTCTGCTTCTGCTGATCGTGCTCGATCATGTTTCGGTAGTAGGGCCGACTTCGCAGCATCCGCAGGGCCGCCGCAGGGAGATCATCAAGATCGTTGTTGTAGGCAGGCGGAAGCTGAACTTCATCTAGAGGGAACTGATCGAAAAACCTCCGAGGGACGTACCATGGCACGTGCGGCCGGTAGATGCCGCAGGTCAAAAAGAAGGGCTTGTCATGCGGCTGATCGAGCTGGTCGATCACGTACTGAACGCTCTTGAAATCGCCGGTCTCTTCAACCGGAACATCGATCGGCCCCCAGTCGAACGAGACATAGATGTTCTTCCAGCGCGGGAACTGGCTCTTGTCTTTGGGTTTGGGGTGGATGTAGCGCGGGAACTGCCTGATCTTGCTCGGCCAGTAGTGGTCCCAGCTCGCCGGATCGTTGGAGAAGTGATGAAAGATCTTGCCAGCGCCGCCTGTGACATAGCCCTGGCTGCGCAGATGCTGAGGCAGGGTGACTGCATCCGGAAGGACCTCGCGCCAAACCTGGCCGTTCGCGTACATTCCTGTGTTCTGAGGTGCTCGCCCAGTCAGGATCGCCGTGCGGGATGGATTGCAGGAGGGGGCAGGGCAGTAGGCGTTCTCAAAGACGACACCGGACTCTGCAAAGCGGTCGAGGTTGGGTGTGCTCGCCTGGGGGTGGCCGCCGAGAAACCCGACCCAGTCGTTCAGGTCATCGATCGAGATAAACAGCACGTTCGGCTTGGCTGTGGCTGCAGTCAGCGCGCTTAGAGCGAGGAGCGCGGTCGTCATCGGGGCTCAGTATACGGATGGCAAGGCTGAGCGCACCATTATTGCTGCTGCACCATTGTGTGCTCGTACCTTGTTCGGCCAGCCGTGTCGCAAAACTCTATGACCAGTCGGCGGCCCTCGTCCATTGTCTTGACCACGATATAGCCGCGTCGATGAGGGCGCCAGCTGAAAACTCCCGAATACCCTTCGGGTGAATCGAGTGATACTGCCAATGCCTGTCGCCGCAGACCAGGAGCACCTCGTCGGTCAGCCCCTGATCCACCAGCCACGAGAAAAACTCTTCGCCCTCATGGTTGAAGCCGCCAATGTTGGCGTGGTTGTCCTTCTTGTAGGCGTCATCTGGACCGACCATCGGTGTGGGCGAGAGGATGATCTTCCACCGTGCATCTGAAGACTTGAGGGTCTCGCGAAGCCACCGTCTCTGGTCGCTGCCCCAGAGAGTTTTGTCTGGTCCATCGGTCATCGAATTCGGGCTGCGATAGTCGCGTCCTTCGATCAGCCAGATCTGGAGGTTGTTGGAGAGACGTCTGGTTCGGTAGGTCGGCCCTGATTCGCCTTGGCCGAGGATCGGCACCTGCTCTCGAAAGACCTCAATGCCGAGGTCAGACAGCGGCGGGCGCTGACCGGTCAGGTCGGAGTCGTTGAACCGGAAGTCATGATCGTCTTTGATCCAGAAAGCCGGGATCTGCTGGAGCAGGCTGCTGAGACGGGGAAGCTCGAACTGCTCCTTCCATTTGTCTCGCAGCTCCTCTCTTGTCTTTGCAGGTGAGCTGCTCGGATGGTCGTAGTAGACGTTGTCGCCCATGAAGGCGAGGAAGTTTGGCTCTTGCCGTGCGATCGCTTCGAGGGCCGGATAGCCCTGCGATCTGTCGCGCCCCTTGTACGCCTTAGGGCCGTCGAAGAAACGATGATAGTTCATGCCGTTGATCACCGCGATCGAAACATCGCTGGATGAGTCTGGCTTCGCCAGGCTGTACGGGCCGTGCTCCCTCGATTCGTGGAGCTGTCCCGATTCATCGAGCCACTCGAGCTTCACTCGATTCGAAGAAAGGCGGCTCTTGACAACAAATCCGTTCCGGTCGGACGCCTTCATCCAAGGCGATCCAATGTCGTCGGAGACGAATCGTGCCCAGACCGGCTCCTCAAACCTGGCTTGGAAAACGAGCGATTTGTCATCCGGTTCTCCCGCCATGATCTGAGGCTGAGACTCACCTCTCAGAGCAACGGAAAGCAGGATCGAAAGGCTGAGGCTCATCAGTCGACCTTCATCCATTCAAACTTCTCGGTCGAGACCACCACATCATCGAACCAGCAGATGTTGGTGCGCGTGGAGTTGTGGAGGTAGAGATCGAGGTTGAGAGA
>JALGXY010000397.1 GCA_029824495.1 Fimbriimonadia bacterium | reverse complement strand
CTCCAAGCGGCCGAAGAAGAAGTCGTAAAGGAGCATTAGAGGTTTATGTCACGCAAACACCGAAGTTACGATCGAGAGATCAAGCCTGATCCAGTGCACGGCAGCGAAATGCTGCAGCGCCTGATCAATCGCATGATGCTCGACGGAAAAAAGAACAAGTCTGAGAAGATTGTCTACTCAGCACTTGAGCAGGCAGCCAAGAAGCTGGAAGTACCGGAGATCGACGTCTTTAACAAGGCGATCGAGAACATCATGCCGACCGTTGAGGTTCGACCTCGACGTGTTGGTGGTCAGACATATCAGGTTCCGATGGACGTTCGGCCCGCTCGTCGACGCACCCTCGCCCTGCGCTGGCTCGTGACACTATGCCGCAAGCGCTCAGGCCGATCAATGGCAGAAAAGCTGTCCGCTGAGCTCGTTGATGCTTACAACGAGACTGGAAGCTCTGTCAAGAAGAAAGAAGATACACATCGCATGGCCGATGCCAACAAGGCATTCAGCCACTATCGATTCTAGGAAAGGACACCCAGAATGGCTCGATCTCACCCGATTCACTTGGTTCGTAACATCGGCATCGCTGCTCACATCGATGCTGGCAAGACCACTACAACTGAAAGGATTCTCTATTACACCGGCAAGAGCCACAAAATGGGCGAGGTCCATGATGGCGCCGCCGAGATGGACTGGATGGAGCAGGAGCAGGAGCGTGGCATCACGATCACCTCTGCTGCGACGTCCTGTTTCTGGAAAGGATCTAATCGGGATAAAGAAGAGCACAAGATCAACATCATCGATACTCCGGGTCACGTCGACTTTACTGTTGAAGTAGAGCGATCCCTGCGAGTTCTTGATGGTGCAGTTGCTGTGTTCTGTGCTGTTGGCGGCGTCCAGCCGCAGTCTGAGACGGTCTGGCGACAGGCGAACCGCTACAAGGTTCCTCGCATCGCCTACATCAACAAGATGGACCGCTTAGGCGCCGATTTCTATACAGTCATCGAGCGAATCAAAGATCGCCTCGGCTCCAATGCCGCGCCGATCACGATTCCGATCGGGGCCGAGTCAGACTTTAAGGGCTATATCGATATCATCGAAATGGTCGCTCGGACCTACACCTCTGATGATGGTCAGGAGTTTGAAGACGGCGAAGTCCCAGCAGACCTGAAAGCCGAGGCTGACGAGTATCGCGAGAAGCTTCTCGAAGCTATCTCCGACTACGACGAGTCGATCATGGAGCGATTCCTCGAGGGCGAAGAGATTCCCGTCGAAGACATCAAGAAGGCTCTGCGGCTCGGCACTATCGCCGGGGACATCGTTCCGGCACTGTGCGGCAGCTCCTTTAAGAATAAAGGTGTTCAGGCGATGATCGACGCGGTCGTCGACTATCTCCCGTCACCGCTTGACGTCGAAGCAATCCACGCACTCGATCCGGATACAGGCTCCGAGATTGAGCGGCAGCCTGACGACAAGGACCCGTTCTCTGCACTCGCATTTAAGATCGCTACCGACAAGTTTGTTGGACGATTGACTTACATGCGTGTCTACAGCGGCACCCTCAAGAAGGGCTCTGCAGTTGCTGTCTCTTACAGAGATCCGCAGACCAACGATCTTCGAACTCGAACAGAGCGAGTCGGCCGAATTCTTGAAATGCACTCAAATGACCGAACGGACCTCAATGAGGTCTATGCTGGCGACATCGTCGGCGTGATCGGTCTGGGTGATGTTCGATCAGGCTATACACTCTGCGACAAGGATAAGCCTTGTGTTCTGGAGAGCATCAAGTTCCCCGAGCCGGTTATCCAGATCGCTATCGAGCCGACAGACCGGGAGTCAGGGCAGACCATCGTCTCTGGCATGGGTGAACTTCACCTTGAGATCATCGTTGACCGACTGAACCGAGAGTTTGGCGTTCAGGCGAACCAGGGCAAGCCGCAGGTTGCTTACCGAGAGACGGTTACCAACCAGGTTAAGGCAGAGGGCAAGTTTGTCAGGCAGACAGGCGGCTCTGGCCAGTACGGCCACGTCGTCCTGGAGATGGAGCCCTTGGAGCCGGGCAAAGGCTTCACCTTTGAAAACAAGACAGTCGGTGGTTCTGTACCGAAAGAGTACGTACCAGCAGTTGAGAAAGGCACCCGAGAGGCGCTCAACGCAGGTGTGCTCGCCGGCTATCCAGTCGTTGACGTAGCTGTGAGGCTTGTCGATGGCTCTTATCACGATGTTGACTCCAACGAAAACGCCTTTAAACAGGCGGCACTGATCGGATTCCGCGAATGTATGAAGCGGGCTAAGCCTGTCATCAAAGAACCGATCATGCACGTTGAAGTCACGACGCCCGACGGCAATGTTGGTGATGTCGTTGGTGACCTTAATGGTCGCCGCGGCCGCATCGAAAACATGGACTCAGGTCCTGGTGGTGTGACCATTGTCAACAGCCACGTTCCGCTCGCGGAAATGTTCGGGTATGTTACGACACTGCGCTCGCTGACACAGGGCCGGGCCACTCCTAATGTGACCCCGTCTCATTACGAGGAAGTCCCGGCAAGTATTGCCCAGGAAATCATCACTAAGGCCCAAGGCGGCGCCTAAGAAAACGAGGAAAAGAAAGAACACATGGCAAGGGAAAAGTTCGAAAGGAACAAGCCGCACCTCAACGTCGGCACCATTGGCCACGTTGACCACGGCAAGACGACGCTGACGGCAGCGATCACGGGTCTTCTCGCCGAGAAGGGCATGGCTGAGGCGCGGAAATATGAGGACATTGACGCAGCTCCGGAGGAGAAGGCTCGTGGCATCACGATCAATATCTCCCACCAGGAGTACGAGACCGAAAAGCGACACTATGCACATGTCGACTGCCCCGGTCACGCTGACTTCATCAAAAACATGATCACGGGTGCCGCCCAGATGGACGGCGCAATCCTGGTCGTGTCCGCATCCGATGGCCCGATGCCGCAGACACGTGAGCACATCCTGCTCGCACGTCAGGTCGGCGTACCGCACATCGTTGTCTTCATGAACAAAGTCGACCAGGTCGACGATGAAGAGCTCCTCGAGCTCGTTGAAATGGAGATCCGGG
>JALGXY010000396.1 GCA_029824495.1 Fimbriimonadia bacterium | reverse complement strand
GCTGGGCTGCCGCTAGCAGCAGCAGGGAGGTGATCATCGACTTCCTCCGTACATCTGTTCGTATATCCTCTTCTGTTCAGCCCTGTGGTGGGTCAGCCACTCTTGGTACTCAGCTTGAATCTCCTTAGGCAATGATTCTAGGGGCATCAGGTTGGGGCTTCCGCTTGAATTCTGAACACCGGTGCGGCCGGTGTAGAAGCCGGTGCCAGGTGCTTGGAGCTCGACCAACAAGCTCTCGCCCAATGAAAACTGGAAGTTTCTAAACAGTTCAAGAATCTGCTTTGATTGAGCCTCTGTCCGACCTCTCGAATGAAAATCAGGATGGCTGCTCCAGCGCAGCTCCTCTTCAATGGATGCCTGCGCCCTGGCGACAAACTCGACGGGCCTAGTGTTGTAGGATGAACCGCCAACGTGTCGAGTCAGGAGATTGTAATTGTTGACTCTGAAGCGAAGGCGCGAGCCGGCTGGCAGTCCTTCGGCTAACTCTGTTGGCACTCCGTTCCCCCATCCGGACCGTTGAGAGAATTCTTGCCAGAAAAGTCTGCCTGGCTCTTTGCTTTTAGCCGCTGCCCCGCCCAAAAAGAAACGGGCCGCAATCTTGTCGGCTGCTTCGTCGCGTGAGGGTGCCGAGATGTAGACATCTCTGATTCTGGACTCAGATTTCGCGTCTAGCGGAAGTCTGTCGTATAGCCGAAGCAGATCATATGTCAGCTTGTGCATTGCACCAGGCAGGTGATAGTCCTGCAGAGCATAAGCCGCCACAGAAACAAGCCTGCCAACTAACTGATCCTGATCGCTGGTGCCAGCCATTTCGGCTGCAATGTCGAGCGTCAGTCCGTCCTTCTGAAAGGCTTTAATGAACTGCTCGAGTTTTTTGCGATCAAACCGTTCTTGACGTGTATCCGCGCGGAAACTGGGTGTGATCGTGAGCCAGCCATCGTCGAATTCGACATGGTGAGGCGCTAAGTTCGACGCAAGACCATTCCAGAACCCGTCTTCTTTTGAGAATCCAAGCAGCGAATTGAGATGCAGTCCGACCCTGTCGCTGATGAGACAGACCGCATTGGACTCAAGGCTTGTCGCTGCTGAGCTTAACAGACCACTTAGAAGCACGTCGAGCACTTCGTTTTTCGAAGGTCGCTGAATCGGCTTGTGGTGTTTCGCCTCGCCGAGATACTGTTGCGGATCGGGAATAAGTGAGTAGTAATCTGCTGCAAGCAGCTCTGACGCTTCTAGTTCAAACTTGTAGGATCGAGTCGACTCTTTGACCTCTTTGGGTGCCGGTTCTAAGGCAAGAGAGTTCCAGGCCATAGAGGGGCGATACAGTACTTGAGATCCCTTGAAAGTGACGGAGATCAGTCGAGCATCGCTGGTGATCTCAACCCTCAGCCTGTTTTCTGTTTCTCTGCCAACCAGGGCTGGTGCGTTCGTTGAGAAGGAGAGGTCCTCAAGGGAAGGGCCGGCGGCGATATACGCACGATCCAATGAGGTCTGTTCAAGTTCATAGAGCTTGAATGCTGGAGAGTCTTTCAGCGATTGGACACCGATTTGATCTGTGCTGTTGAAGACGATGTGGCCATCAGCAAGAACGGCTTCTGCGATCACATCGGCCTTTTCTCTGACCAGCCGCGTTGCAAACCTGCCGATCGGCGAACGAACCTGGAGGTTCTCAAGAAGACCGCGTTGCTCAGGGGATCGAGTCTGAATCAGCCGTTTTGCCTGGTCTATCTGACTGATTGCAGTTTCAAGCAGATAGTCACCGTCCGTAGGGCGCGACTCAGCCCAGACTTTGAGCGAGTCTGAAAGTGCCTTCTTGTCGCCGCTCTTGTCCTGCTGCTCCTGCTTCTCGGTTCTGTCGAGATAGACGGTGTCGCCTTTGCGTGTCCACGTCGCGTTGAGCACCTCAGCGATCTTGGCTTTCGCTTCGTCGACCGGCACGTCGACAAACCGCACCAAGAAGTAGTCCTTCTCGACCGATCCAGCAGGCTTGATCTCCTCGCCGATCTGCTCCCCAAAGGCGGCGAGAACACGCTCGGCGCTGTTGACGCCGTGAGTGAAGGTTACGGTCTGCGGCTGAGATGCCGCGAGCAGGAGCAAGGAGGTGATCACTGTCCCCCTCCTCCGCGTTTCCTGGCCTCCTCGTACTCTTCTGTCTTCTGCTTGATCGCTGCTTCAAGCGCTGAGCGATGCGGTTCGGGGAGCTCATGCACAGGCACGTAACTGTACTCATCGCTGCCTTGATCAATGTGAGCCATTGCCGTCGCGGGACCAACATCCTGGAATGAGAAGACGGCGACAAGGCGTTCGGCTTGGCCGATCCTGAACTCCTTGTAATCGGAGAATCTGAACTGCTGAAAGACCTTGGCTCGAGCAACGTCTTCGCCGATCTGGTCCGCCGTCATCCCGTTCATTCGGTTGGTGGGCTGGCTTGGCTTGGCGTAGAGCAGCGCGCTTGAGTACACCTTGAACGTCACGATTGAACCTCTTGGAATGCCATTCGGCATGGCCTGCATCGCTTCGGGGCTGCCTTGAAACGTTGATCCACCAGACAGGTCCCAAGGCTTCTCGCCTGTGACACCGAACTTGATCTGGTCCTTTCCATAAACAAGTTGATTCAGCATCCTGTCGGTCTGCGGGTCTCCTGTGGGGATCTTGATTGTTGTGGATGTGGCGTACGCCTGGTTCTTCTTGTCTTCTCCCAATCGATGGAATATTCGGAGAAGGGTTTTTCCAGCGACATTGGCCGCATCGGAGACTTCTCGGCTGCCGAGCGCATAACCGGCGAGCATCGCAGAAACCATCAGTTCAAAGTCACTAGGAGTCGTCGAGACGAGCTTGGCCGTTGACGCGATGGTCGGACCGGGCGAGGCCTTCTCATCAGCTATGAACTGCCGCAGCAGGGGACGGTCGACCCTAACGTCCCTGAACTCTGCAGGGAACTGAGGTGACATGATCAGCCAGCCATCCTTGACTTCTAAAGTCTGATTGAATGGCCGCGTCGTCATCATCGGCCAGATTCCTTCGATCGTCATGCCCTGGCCAGCGGCGGCCCCGAAGAACGCTGCCCCGTCATTCAGGACGCAGATGCCGTTCAGGCCTGCGCGATCGAGAACATGGAGCAGCCACTCAGAACCGATCTCAAAGAGCGGTTCGTTTGTGACCGGATCTGACAGCAAAGCCTGCAGTTCTCGATCAGGCTGCGGCTTCTTCGGTTGGGCCAAAAACGCCATCAATGCACTGGCCTGCCTCTTGGTCTTCTCTGGCCATTGAACTGGCGGATCAATTGATGTCAATTCAGTCGGAACTGGTCCTGCAGCGGCTGACCTGGAGAAGACGCTAAAGCTTGCAAGCGGCTGAAAACCAGCACCGAAAGTAAAGTTGATACCGAGCGCAGTGGATTCGATCGATATTCTGAGGTCTGGCCTCTTCGCAAATGGATTTTCTGGATCATAGCCTTGGACAAACCGAGGCTTGATCTGAGCATCTTTGACCTTGTTGAAGGCATCGGTCTTTTCCAGGGCCTCCTTGTGAATCTCCAATTCCTGAAGGTAGGTGTTGTAGATCGAATCGGGGATTGTCAAGGGATCGCCGCTGCCCGGCATCCCTAAGAGCGCGAAGTCGCCGTTCTGCATGAGAGCCAAGCGATCAACCTCGGCGAGTATGAACCGATAGAGCATTCTCGCCGCAGGTGAACGGTTGTTCATCTTGTTAAGTGTCTGGAAGTTCGGTGTGTTGATTGGACCGCTTAATGGGATCGCCTGATTGATCAGAGTCTCAGCAGCTTCGAGCCTGTATTCCTCGCCCTTGAACTCTTCCTTCACCCAATCGACCAGAACCCGCTTCTTCTCTGCGAGCGTCTTGTCCCGGTCTTCCTTATCTTGCTTCGGAGTCCGGTCGAGGATCGTGACGCTATCCTTGCGAGTCCAGGTGGCGTTGAGCACCTCTGCGATCTTAGACTTCGCCTCATCCACAGGCACATCAACAAGCCGCAGCAAGAAGTAGTCTTGTTTGACACTCCCGGCCGGTTTGATCTCCTCGCCTATCGCTTGACCAAAGGCCTCCAGCACGACCGCCGAGTTGTGGCACCCGTGAGTAAACGTGACGGTTTTAGGCTGCGCGGCAGCCAACACTCCCCAAAGAACTGCTGTAAACATAACTGCACTCCTTTCTTTAGAGTAGCACAGCGCAGACGAGCCCGTGTTGAACAGAGCCAGCTCGGGATAGAATCAACGCGATGATCCTTGTTGCTGCCCTAGCGCTCCTTCCCGCTGTCGTTCAGAAGAACCCTGCAGCGATACCGTTGGCGAGCTCCGAGAGCCGAGCCGCTTCGGCTGGCTGGCAGAAGGGTGGGGCTTGGCGCGACCAGCATGAAGAGATCAAGAAGATCGGCCTGAACCATCAGGTCGATCTGGTTCTGCTGGGAGACTCGATCACCCAGAGTTGGGGCGGCCCGGGACGGACCGTCTACCAGGCTGCCGCTCAAAGAGTCTGGGACAAGCACCTTGGCCACAGAAATGCAGCCAATTTCGGCATCAGCGGCGACTCGACTCAACACATCCTCTGGAGGATCGACAACGGGGCGTTCGACAACGTCCAGCCGAAGGTTATCTCGCTGATGATCGGTGTCAACAATACGCCGCGACACACAGGCGAACAGATCGCCGGCGGAATAGAGGCAATCGTTCAGCGGATCAATACGAAGCTGCCGAACACCAAGATTCTGCTGCAGAGCCCGATCCCGGCAGGCCAGGCAGAAGACCACGCCTACAGAAAGAAACTTGACAAGGCGACCGAGATAATCAAGGGTCTGCATGATGGGAGCCGCGTGCACTTCCTCGATATCAGGGAGGCGTTCATCACCCCTGATGGGCAGGCCAGAACTGAGCTGATGGCACGCGATTTCATCCACTTGACACCAGCCGGCTATCAGGCATGGGCGGAAGCTCTCGAAGACAAGCTGGCCGAGCTGATGGAGCGCGACCTGGTTGAACAGGCGGTGGCGACCCTGCCCAGCGACCGGCAGATGACTTGGCAGGACCTGGAGTTCACCTGCTTTATCCACTTTGGTGTGAACACGTTTACTGGTCGTGAATGGGGCACAGGCAAAGAAGATCCTAAGATCTTCAATCCGGTCGATTTCGATGCTGATCAGTGGGTGCTGGCCGCCAAAAACTCAGGCATGAAGCTGATGATGCTGGTGGCGAAACATCATGACGGCTTCTGCATGTGGCCGAGCCCCTACACCGATCACGATGTCGATTCAAGCCCGTTCAAGCGCGACATCGTAGGCGAGATAACCGAGGCGTGCAAGAGGCATGGCCTCAGGTTTGGCTTCTATCTCAGCCCGGCTGATCTGTATCAGATCGAGAATGAGAAGGGGGTCTATGGCAAAGGCAGTGAGTACGTCGAATCGGTGATTCCAACTCCTGTCCCTGGCGCTCCGAAAGGGCCGCGGACATTCACCTACACGGTCGATGACTACAACCGCTACTTCCTGAATCAGCTCTATGAGCTGTTGACCCAATACGGCACAGTTGACGAGGTCTGGTTTGACGGTGCCAACCCCAAGCCGGGAACTGGGCAGGAGTACAACTATGCTGACTGGTACGAGATGATCCACACGCTCCAGCCTGGCGCGAACATTGCAATCGCTGGCCCGGATGTCCGGTGGTGCGGCAACGAGGCTGGAAGAACCAGGAGGTCTGAGTGGTCGGTCGTCCCTGCGACGGTCAAGGAGGACGGCACCTGGAACGGTCCCGGCGCGACCAGAGATGATCTCGGCAGCATCGGCATGCTGAAGACGGGCGACAAGCTCGTCTGGCATCCGGCTGAGACCAACACGTCAATCCGGCATGGCTGGTTTTGGAGGAATGAAGAGCAGCACGTCAAACCGGCTCAGGAAATCCTCGACGTCTGGACGCGATCGGTCGGCGGCAACAGTGTCTTTCTGCTGAACCTCACTCCGGACAATCGAGGGCTGATCCCAGATCGAGACACCGCTGTTTTGGCGGAGGTTGGCCGAATCCTAAAGGCGACCTACAGCGTGAATTTGGCAACAGATGCATCCGCCGAAACCTCCTCAGATGCCGGTGCAGCATTTGCTGCCGGAAACGCTATTGACGGCAATCCGAACACCTGTTGGAAGACACCCGACTGGTCCGGTCACGCCGATCTGGTGCTGAAGCTGAATGGCGAGCAGACTTTTGATCGAGTCCTGATGCAGGAGCAGATCAAGCACTTTGGTCAGCGGATTTCAAAGTTCTATGTCGACGCCATGATCGACGGTGTTTGGCAGGAGATCGGGCAGGGGACCACGGTCGGCTACAAGCGAATTCTCGTGACAGATCGCGTGACGACCGACCAGGTTCGGATCAGAATCCGCGGATCGAGAGTCTCGGCGACGCTCAGCAACGTGAGCCTCCACTCGGCTCCGATCCAGCTCACTCTCCCCAAAGCGCATCGCAGTCTTGAAGGCCTCGTCGAACTCACCTGCGACCCATCAGGTCCACAGATCCGTTATACGGTTGACGGCACTGAGCCGACAGCATCCTCGCAGCTCTACACCGAGCCGTTCAGCATGGCCGATGGCGGAACTCTGAAAGCGATGGCGGTCAATGCTGCAACGGGCGAGACCGGCACAGTGGTCACCAGGCGGTTTGGCATTGCAAAAGCTCTTTGGAAGATCCACTCTGTATCGAGCGAGCAGGCAGATGTTGAGCCAGCCAGATTTGCGATTGACGACAACCCCGATACACTCTGGCATTCACAGTGGAAGGGTGATTTTCCGAAGCATCCCCACTTCATCACGATCGACCTCGGCAAGGAGTACGATCTGGCCGGGTTTACCTATCTGCCTAGGAAGACGGTGAACGGCGGCACCATCATCGGCTGGCAGGTTCATGTCAGCACGGATGGTGAGAACTTCATTCAGGCTGCAGAGGGTGAGTTTGGAAACATCAAGAACAACCCGATTGAGCAGATTGTGAGGCTTTCGGAAAAGCAGAAGGCTCGGTATTTGAAGCTGGTCAGCCTCTCGGCAGTGAACGATGAGCCGTGGGCATCCGCGGCAGAAATCGGGGTGCTGGTTAATTAGGGCCTTAATGCTCCTATACTGGGACTTAAGATGAGTCTGGTTTGCCAGATTTCGGCAGATTTGTTGTCGAATATGTAGTGTCTGGTAGGCCGGTTCGTCTTTGAGTTGAGCGCAATGGAGAATAACCTGATTTGGGTGCTGCTGGTCGTCGGAATCGCGACCGCCTACTACGGATGGTCAAAAGGGACAGAAAAAAAGATTCATCACCCTGGCCTATTGGGGCTGGCTCTGGTTTTGGCTGCGGTCCTCCCGATCTTAGGGAGCCTCGGAGCAGGGAGTCTTAAGGACTCACCTGTTGTGCTCAATATCGCCTCGTTCGCTGCGGCGGCTGTTCTCTCGGGACTGTTTGCCGCGTTTATGTCTAAACGGCAGGAGTCGCACAAGCTGCTCGATGCAGGCGGGATCGCCTTGGCTGGTGGGCTGCTCTGGGCGTCTCGCGGCCTAGAGGGTTCAGAGGCATATGTTCCGGCACTGAGCGCAGCGCTCGGCGTGGCCTGCGGCGTTGGAGCCGTTCGGTTTTTGTACGGCAGCGGCGGGGCTGGAATGGCTGCCTCCATGCTGGGCTTGGTCGGGATTGCTGGCCTTGGCGCTTTTCGAGAAGAGGACCCGAACATGACGATGGTTGTCGCCATGGCGGCCGCCCCTGCCATTGCCGCCCTTGTGGCATTTGGCGTTCAGGGCGTGGTGAAAGGGAAAGCCGAGTGGGCCCCAAAGTGGCTCGGCGTGATTCTCGCTTGGGTCGGCCTCGGTTTTGCTGCTCAGCAGATCGGCAAATCTGAGCCGATGATGATGGCGGTCTCGGCCGGAGTCGTCGCAGCCCTGATTTCGGCATTGACCGTGCCTGAAGGCGGCAAAAAGCCGCTGTGGCATGGCGTATCGGCTGTCATCTGGCTGTCTGCTGCAACATTTGCCTTCAGCGAGGCTCAAGGCTGGGGCATGGCAGGCGCGGCGTTTGCCGGTACGGCTGTGCTGGTGATTCTTGGCCGCACGAAGCTGATACTCGCTCTCGCTCCTGTCTTGGTTCTCAGCCTCTACCGCTTGGTTCGGGAAGCTCACCCAGAGACGGTCAGCGCCTTCGATATCGGCCAGCACTACGCGATGATCGGAGTCCTGCTGGGGATCATGGTGATCCTGGCCTTGGCAGAGTTTCTTCAGAACACAAAGTTCCGCGACTGCAGGAAGCCAGTGCTCAGCGCTTCGGCTGCTGCGCTGGCGGGTGCCTCAGCTTTGATTGGCGCCGGCGTTATTCTCGGCCCGAAAGGAGTTATCGGATTGCTGATCGGCGTCGGTCTTGCTCCGGCGGTTCATCTGCTCAGCCAGGGCGCGAGAACAGCCGTGTTGACAATGTCTTGCGCTGGCGGCGTGCTGGTCGCTCTCTCATTGCCGGTTTTCCAGGTGATGCAAGAGTTGACACGAGCTGAGAAACAGAAATTCCTGATCGCCGCTGCGATCATGACTGCGCTTTTGGTGGGTGCAAGCTGGCTGTTGGTAAGAGGATCTGCGGAGAACTCAAATGAAGCTTGATTCTAAGTCGATCCGAGCCTGGGTGGCTGGTGCCGCGCTCGGCCTTGCCGCCCTCTTGTCTGCCTCCTAC
>JALGXY010000395.1 GCA_029824495.1 Fimbriimonadia bacterium | reverse complement strand
TCCTTGCCGTCGATCAAAAGGGTCGGCGAACCGAACGCGGTCAGAACATCTTCAGGTTCGAGGTCTTCAAGCCCGATATAGGTCGGCTCAATATCGAGGTCCATCGATTTGATCACCCTCTTAAGAGCTTCAACCATGATCGGGGTCTGGCTGCAGCGATTGTAGGTGAGGACAGTGAGTTCGAAGTTCGGTTTCATGGCCTGCTTCCCTTAAAGAGTCTGGAGAGGCCCTGTTCGATTCTCACAAAAAGAGGGCGCCGAAGACAGAGTCCTCGACGCCCTCCAAACATCAGGTTCAGGCCTGAAGGAAAACCCAGACAAAACCGTGCGTCTGGTCTTCGCCCGTCATCTCGCCAACTTTAGTCGAAAGAGTCGTGTACTGCTCGTTCATTTCGACCATCTTGGGATCGGATTCCATCCTCTCGGCGAATGCCTCGCTATAGCTCGTCATCTGTTCATTGGTCATGCTGTCAAAACTCTCGATTCCGAGCTCTTCAAACACGCTCTCCTGAAGTCGATCGTACTCCGTGAACATGGCCTCCTGGACCTCATCTAGCTTCGCTTTCAGTTCAGAAAGATCCTTTTCTTCGGCCTCTGTCAGCTCCTTGGCTTCCGGTTTGACACTCGTATAATCGCCCGCCAGAATATCGAGCTTCCCGTCGCCATTCCAGTCGGTCACGCAGGGCTTGATTCTCGAGCCAAGCGAAGGCTCGGCCAACACCAGCGTCTCCAGGTCTGAAGCGATCTTCGGCTCAAAGGGATCTTTGCTTTCAACAAGACTCACTGCCTTGCCCAGATCGAGCGAGCCCACTTCCGTCACATAGTAGATCTTGAGGCTTGAATCATCCCCGAGGACAAGATCGGTGATCCCGTCGCCGTCGAAGTCGCCAAAGCAAACACCGCCGTCTGGCGCGTGAATCTGCTCGCCTTCAGATGTCATTTCGACCTCTTTCGCAAACTTCAAATCGCCTTCGTTTGCGATGAAGTAGAGAGGTCCGCTGATCGAACCGGTCAGAACATCGAGATCACCGTCGCCATCCCAATCGAACAGCTTCGCACCGAGGGCACTGTTCGGATTGACCGGCTCGCCGTCTGAATGGACCAGCGCGGTCTTTTCAGAGAACTTCCCGTCGCCTTCACCCAGGAAGTAGAAGAGTCCAGCCGTATATGAGCCTGAGAACATGTCATCGATGCCATCACCATTTAAATCCACAACCTGTGGAGTAAAGCCGATGCATCATCCGTAGTCGACGGACGCAGTTTGGCCGCCTGCCTGGAACCACTCAAAATCTCTGAATTCCTGCTTATCGGCTGTGCCGTAGTTGTGATAGATCCTCGCCTTACCGCCCTCGAACTGGCCAACAATCAGGTCTGGAATCGAATCGCCATCCATGTCGGCGTAGGCTGGGGCGGCATGCCCCGTGTCAACCGTAATCGCACGGCCATCTGCCAGCACCTGGAACGGCTCTGCAAATGATGCAGCGCCAGCGCTGATCGTCTTCGACGACTCAGCCTGGTCGGTCTTTGCAGCGGATTCACTGCCGCTGGTGCAGCCAGCAACAAGCGCCGTCGTTCCGAGGAGGAGGACTGCTGTAGTTCTTTCCCTCATGCCCCTTATTATAGGGGAATCCCGAAAAAAGGTCCCCAAACTTTAGTTGTCTAGCTGGAGCGACGGCTGCTCAGCCACTCGTGCGTTCGATAGAACAGCGCCTCAATTCCAAAGTCGTAAACCTCATTCAGAGCCTCTTCTGAAGGCTCTTCGCCGCGCAGCCTGATGAACAGGTTGCAGAGCAGGGTGTTGTTCGTATAGCCGTCGAGCAGCCGCCCGAGGCCATCCTTCCCTTTCAAAAACTCCAGATACTCGCCCATAGCTGCCGACTGCTGATAAGCCTGCCAGACCACCTGCCGGCCGATCGGGCTTTCTCGATTCTCCTGGAACGCTTGGGCCAGCTCCATCGGCTTGCGCCAGGGCCACTCGCCCGAGGCGAAAGAAAGATAGGCCGGTTTGTGGCCACCGCCGCCAGCAACCATCGCCGTCGCCTCATCCAGCCAGATCGGCACGAGGCCGTTCGAGCGATTCATTGTCATGACATGGGCGTATTCGTGCCTGATCACCTCATCGAGGTCGGCGACATCATGAGTCAAAGCTGAAGGGATACAGATCTTCTCGTACGGGTACTTGTCGACGCAGAAGCCGTGCCGGCCAGGAGCCCAAGGTGCATTGGCTGCCCGGGCCAACAGGGTCACCAAAACCTTGGGTGTGTCCTCATAGTCGAATTCATCAGCAACGACCTTACAGGAGCGCAGAATCTGGTCTCGAATCGGCTCAAATGGCAGTTCGGCGTCGCTGGCAACCCATTCGATTGTCAGCCAATCATTCACCTCGACCTGCTCGCTTTCGCGGCGGGTCATCCACTCGGCTTCAATCATCCGATAGGTGGTGATCCCGAGGCCCATCGGACCGGCGCCGAGCGAACGTGCGGCTTCGTACGCCTGGTCGATCCGATCCCAGTAGTAGTCTTCCTGGACAAGCTTCCAGGCTCCGTACTCACCGTTCGCGCCGTAGCGCGCACTCAGATCGACCCAAGGCTTACGCTCTGACATCAGAGATTTTCGACTTCGAAGCCCTTGCGGTACTTCCTGCGGACAAAAGCGTTCGCTTCCATCTTGTTGGTCACTCGGACATTCTTCGTGTCCCAGACGAGAGTTTCACCAGGGAATCGGGCACCGACAGCACCCAAAACCATCGACTCTGTCAACCTCGCTGCGAACCCAAAGTTGGTCATCGTCTCGACCCGCCCGAAACAGCCATCGACCCAGTGGTGCCAATGATTGCGGTCTTCGATCTTCGGATTATTGAGCGGCACCTCTTTGCCCTTGATAAAGAGCCTGTTTCCGCTGCCGTGTCCCGCCAGGAACGTGCCTTCATCGCCGATAACGATGCAGGCGTTGCTGGGCAGTCGAAAGTCATCGGGCAGACCCATCGCTTTCGGAGACGGTTTGAGACCGCCGTCATACCAGGTAAACGGAATGGAGTCGCGCGAAGAGTAGATGTTGCCTGGGAAGGTCATCTTGACGATCTGCTTCGTCGGCATCTGGTCTTCCGTCGCATCGTCGCAGTCGGTTCGGAACGCCATCGGGGCGAAGAGATCGAACGCGTAGTACGGCGCATCCATGATGTGACACGCCATGTCTCCAATCGCTCCGCAGCCAAAGTCGAACACTCCACGCCACTGCCCAGGATGGTAGCGGCCATTCTTGTACGGCCGAACCGGGGCGACCCCTAGCCAGAGATCCCAATCGAGGTGATCAGGGATCGGATCGGAGCCTTTTACGCGCGGCTGACCCTGCACCCAGCTTGGCCGGTCGGACCAGCCATGAATCTCTTCAACCGCTCCCATGACACCGTTTCTCATGAGCTCGATGCCCTGGCGCTTGCTCACAGTCGAAGCGAGCTGCGTGCCCATCTGTGTTGAAAGATGAGGCTTCAGCTCTGCCTGGATGCTGAGCTGCCTGGCTTCCCACGGGCACCAGGTCAGCGGCTTCTGACAATAGACGTGCTTGTCTCGGTTCAGACCTTCCATCGCGGCGGGCGCGTGGGTGTGGTCGGGAGTTGAAACAATGACAGCATCGATCTTGTCGCCCATTTCGGCGTACATCTCGCGCCAGTCGGCATAGCCTTCACATTTAAAGTGATCGGTCGCATTCTTCAGTCGATTGGCATCGACGTCAACACAGCCAGCGATATTGACTTCAGGGTGCGATGCGGTGGCCGTGACATCTGCCCAGCCCATGCCGCCACAGCCGATCGAGACGACGTTCAGTTTTTCCAGTGCCATCAGAACCTCCATCCCTTGCGGGCTTCACGCTTCAGATAGGCGTTCGCCTCCATCTTGTTTGTAATCCTCATGTTTTCAGCATCCCAGATCAGCGATTCGCCAGGGAATCGGCTGCCGAGCGAGCCGAGCAGGAAGGCTTCGGTCAGCCTGGCTGAGAACTCAAAATGAGTCACGGTTTTGTTTCTGCCGAAGCAGGCATCGACCCAGTGGTGATAGTGGTTGCGGGTCTCTAGTTCGACACCAACAAACGGCACTTCAACGCCGTTGCGATAGAGCCTAGACCAGTCGTCCGTCGAGACGATGAGGGTTCCCTCTTCACCAACGACAGCACAGCAGTTCTGTGGAATCGCAGTACCGGCGGTGAGCCCGATCTCCTCTGGGTTCGGCAGGATGCTGCCGTCGTACCAGAGCACCGGAAGACTGTCGCGAGTTGTCATGAAGCTTCCTGGGAAGGTCATGCTGACCACCTGTTTCGACGGAAATTGGTCGTCGGTCGCGTCGCTGCAGTCAGACCGGAAAGCCATCGGCGCCTGAAGGTCGAGTGCATAGAACGGCGTATCGACAATGTGGCAGGCCATGTCGCCAATCGCGCCGCAGCCGAAGTCGTAAACACCTCGCCAGTTGAACGCATCGTAGGACCCGTTTTTGTAGGGTCGCTCCTCTGCCGGACCGAGCCAGAGATCCCAGCTCAGCTCCTTCGGAATCGGATCACTTCCCTCCTTACGAGGGTTGCCCTGCGGCCAGATCGGACGGTTTGTCCAGGCGTGAATCGAATGAATCCGTCCGATCATTCCTGAGCGGATCGCTTCGACAGACTGCCGTTTGTGAACCTTTGATGCGCTCTGCGTGCCCATTTGAGTGGCAACATCTGGACGAGCCTCAGACTCTTGGCTCAGCATCCGGGACTCCCAGACGCTCCAGGTGAGCGGCTTCTGACAATAGACATGCTTGTCCATCTTCAGGGCCATCATCGCAGCGGGATAGTGCGTGTGATCAGGGGTCGAGACGGTGACCGCATCGATCTGACCGCCCATTTCGGTGAGCATCTCACGGAAATCCGCGTAGCCCTTTCCGCCGTAGTCGTTCAGACCTCGCTGGAGCCGCCCTGAATGGGTATCGCAGCAGGCAACAATCTCGACATCAGGATGCGAATTCATGCTCCCGACATCGGAATGCCCTTTTCCGCCGACTCCGATGCCGGCAACCTGCAGCTTCTCGATCTTTAGTCGAGCCATTGCTTAGAGGTTCTCCACTTCGAAGCCGGCTCGATAAGTTCTTTCGATGTACTTCTTGGCCGAGTACCGATTTGGAACGATCATTTTTTCTGAATCCCAGAAAAGTGTCGAACCAGGGTATCGGCAGCCAACTGCACCGAGAAGCATCGACTCTGTGAGCCGAGCGGCAAACTCGAAATGCGCTTCCGGCTCTGCTCGTCCAAGACAGCCATCAACCCAGTGGTGGTAGTGGTTGCGAGGTTTGAGCTTTCCTGACTCAAACTTGTGCTCTTTCCCGCCGCTGAAGAGGCGAACATCGCCATCCATGCCGACGAGCAGCGTGCCTTCTTCGCCAACGATGGCGCAGCAGTTCTGCGGGACATCCATTCCGTCAGGCATTCCGATTTCAGATGCAGCCGGAAGGATGCCGCCATCAAACCAGGTGAACGGAATCGTGTCTCGGGCCGAGAACTGATTGCCGGGGAAGGTCATCATCACAGACTCTTTTGAAGGGTACTGGTCGGCAGTTGTGTCATCGCAGTCCACTCGGAAGGTCATCGGAGCGACCAGATCGTAGGCATAGAACGGTGTGTCGACGATATGGCAGGCCATGTCGCCGATCGCGCCACAGCCGAAATCCATCACGCCACGCCATGCGAAGTGGGCGTAAGAACCACTCTTGTACGGGCGTTCAGGCGCGACGCCAAGCCACAGATCCCAATCGAGATGCTCTGGCACCGGATCGCTGCCAGGTTTGCGGTCCTGCCCCTGAGGCCACCAGCCAGCCGGGCGGTCTGACCAGCCGTAAATCGAAACCACCTGACCGACAATGCCATTCTTGAGTTCATTAACAGCCTGACGCTTGCCTTCGGTTGAAGCTCGCTGTGTGCCCATCTGAGTGACCAGGTCCGGCTTCTGCTTGCTCATGTTGCTGAGCGCGCGAGATTCGTGGATCGACCAGGTCAACGGCTTCTGGCAGTAGACATGCAGATCGTTGTTCATACCGGTCATGGCAGCTGGAGCGTGTGTATGATCCGGTGTCGAAACCGTGATGCCGTCGATCTTGTTGCCCATCTGAGCAATCATCTCTCGGTAGTCGGCAAAACCGGGACAGTTGAACTGCTCCATCGCCTTCTTGAGATTGTTGGCATCAACATCGCAGACTGCGGCTACGACCACATCGGGATGGGATGCAACCTGGTTGATATCTCCCCAGCCCATTCCGCCGCTTCCAATCGAGGCCACATGAAACTTCTCATTGGCCGCCGCTCGGGCGATTCCGGGTGCGATTCCTGACATCGCAACGGCGCCTGCCGCTGCTCCTTTCAAAACTGTTCTTCGAGAGATTGATCCGCCGCTCATTCCATGAACTCCAATTTGCCCGTTTTACCGGTTGGAGCCGATGCGGCGCAAGCTAAAGCGGCTTAGGAATCTTGACAACGAAGTCAGCTAAGGCCTCATTGGTCGGGCGCATGGGCTGAATCCCGGCTCCGTAGAGCTTCGAGCAATCGAGCGTACTGTTGGCTGGCCGCTTTGCCGGCGTGGGCCAATCTTCGGTGCTGACACCCGCTATCTCCGGCTGCGGTTTGGATCCATCCACGTGATCGCGCCAGGCCTCGATGGCCAGCCCTGCAAAGTCATTCCAGGACATTGATTCAGGGCCCGAACAGTGGTAGATCCCACCTGGAACCGCGCTTTCAACCATATCGACGAGCACCCTGGCGAGGTCTGGAGAATAGGTGGGGCAGCCGAACTGGTCATTGACAACCTTGAGCTCCCTGCCATCCATCCAGGCTTTGAGAATCGTCTTTGGGAAGCTCTTTCCAAAAGGGCCGTAGAGCCACGATGTTCGAGCGATGATCGAGTTTGGGTCCTCTTTGAGGGCCAGCCTCTCGCCAAACTCCTTGCTTCTGCCATAGGCGCCGAGAGGGTTGGTCGGCCGATCTTCCGTGTAAGGGACAGATGAGGAGCCATCAAAAACAAAATCTGTGCTGACCTGCACCAGTCTCCAGCCGTGAGAAGCGCAGGCGAAGGCGAGAATTCCGGGCGCCGTGCCGTTGATCTTCTGAGCCACCCAAGGATCCTTTTCGGCCTCATCTACAGCTGTGTAGGCTGCACAGTTGATCACCCAGTCGAGGTTGCCCCAATCGCGTCGTCTCAGTTTTTCGAGGTGATCTGCATTTCCGATGTCCAGCTCTTCGCGAGGAGGTGTTTTGACATCGTGTCCTCGACGCCTCGCTTCTCGATCGACTTCGGTGCCGAGCATTCCTGACCCGCCAAGAATCAGAATTCGCAGGCGTGGCTTCTCGACAGGCTTCTCGGGGGTGACTTCTGCTTCGCTCATGTGGACTGTGATGCCGGGGCTCTCTGGCTCACCCTCTTATTCAAGTAAACCCGACGGACCAGGATCAGGTTGCAGCGAATCTGATCTGAAAGGAGAAATGGAGAGCTCAACAATACCGTTTAAGTGCATGGAGTCCCCTTCCTCCTTCACAGGGAGGAAGGGGATTGGGGGATGGAGGGTTGAAGTTCTCATCCGCTGCTTCTCATCCCTCAGCCCCTTGGAGTTGAGGGTGGGACGTGAACCAAAATCGATGCCTCTTGCGGCATCGATCCTCCCCCTCTCTTGTTTTCACGTTGGCCAAGGGTGAGAAAATGATCTTGAATACTGTGGTGCGGACGTCAACGCCTGCATCCGGAACCTCCACCCCCTAACCCCCTCCTCCATTTCGCTTCGCAACAATGGAAGAGGGGGGATCTTGGACCCTCTCCCCAAGCCTTGGGGAGAGGGGGCTCAACAGTCAGACATTCGTCGCGCCACGGCGTGTAGGGTCGGTCTCACGAAGATCGATGCCGTGCTCCAGCCAGGCCTTTAGATTGGTGATGAAGAAGGCCCAGCCTAAATGGCACTCTTTTTGGGCGTAGATCCGCTCGTCCAACGTTCCATCGTGCATCTCTTGGTGGATCTTCACCAAGACATCGCCGGCAGGATCTGGTTCCCAGGTTACGGTCACAGTGCCATTGCCTTCGAACCAGCCGAAAACGAACCGTGAGGCTGATACCTCAATGATCTGCGCTTGATCTTGGCTGCCCTCCACCCAGGTCCAGACATAGCGGCCGCCTTCCTTGGCCTCATCTACAGGTTGACCTGTTGAATCGAAGTGTTCGGCACGTGTCAAAAACCACTTGGTGATCTGTTCAGCACTTATCCAGGCGTTCTTGATCGATTCCACATCCGATTTGATCCAGGTCTTGACTTCTACAGGCTCAGCAAAGCTCTCGAGGGAATATTTCACACCAACGCTCCAAACTTCCTTTATACTAGACGGTGAACAGGTCTGAGACGTGACGAAACGCCTTGGGTGCGGGAACGTCTCTCTTTTGAATCCCGTCCAAACAAAAAGGATGAACCGATGAAACTGAAACTATTTATCGCCGTTCTGGCAGCCGGATCACTGATTGCAGTATCCGCGCAGCCTGTACTGGCAGGTGGTCAGCTTGGAAACAGGGGCAAATCAAAGTCCAACCAAAGCAAATCATCCGGCAGCTCAAAGTCGAGCAGCTCGAGTTCCTCTCGTTCCAGCTCCTCCAAATCTTCGTCATCCGGCAGCAGCTCTCGAACAGGCGGCCTCGGCAACAGAAGTTCG
>JALGXY010000394.1 GCA_029824495.1 Fimbriimonadia bacterium | reverse complement strand
ACGGCATCAATTTGAGGACCAGATGCGCCGCCTGATTGAGGGCGCCTGGCTCTCGCCTGACGCAGAAGATCAGGCCACCTACCTTTACGGGGTCGACTCGTCGGGATCGGGAGGCTTCGCCGATACTCTGGTGATTACTGCCGTCGGTCAGCCTGCTAACGGCGGTTATCTCAACGAGCCTGAGCCAGAATTTGAGGATCTGAACGACCGGTTCGGCCCACAGGGCGGCCTCTCTGAGATCATGGTCTCCACACTGCCGGTGGGTGACGCCCCACCAGTGAGCGGAGTTTTCGTAAGAACACAGCGCCCGGCGGACGGGGATCCTTCTCAAGGTGGCTACGAATCTGTGTTGACCGAAGACGTAAGCGACCTTAGATTTGAGTTTTTTGATGGTCTCGACTGGCAGACAGAGTGGGATACAGTTGAGCTGATTCGCCGCCTGCCCTCAGCAGTGCGCGTGATCTACACACTGGCTGAAGAGCAGTTTGAGCGAACATTTGTTGTCGGCCTGATCCACAGCGATGTCACCCCAGATGATCCGGCGGTTCTTGAGACTGAGGAGGCTCTGCAGCCATGAGAAGGCGCGGCTCTGTGATGGTGATCGCCTTGGCGGCCGTGGTTGTGCTGATGGCTGCTGTCACATCAGCTGTGACGGCGTTTCGAGTGAATGCCCGTGCTCAGCAGACGCGGACCGAGACTCAGGCTGCTGAGCGGATGGTTCTCTCTGGCCTGGCCAGATCGCTGGCAGTTCTCGTGGAGCAGGACCACAATCTCTTGACAGCAAATGACGAGTGGGCAGAGCCTGGCTTCCAGGCCGATGAGCTCTTCTTGATGCCGCGCGGCTCGTTCCGAATCCAGATTGTGGATGCCGGTGGATTTTTGAACCTAAACGAGATTCCGGTTGAGCATCTAGAGGAGCTTCCGCTGACAGACGAGCAGATCGAATCGCTTCTTGACTGGCGCGAGCCGGATCTCCAGCCGAGGCAGTTGGGGGCGAAGGATGAGTACTACCGCCAGTTGTTTGAGCCGTACAACGCAGCACTTGCTCCACTGCATACGATTGAAGAGGTGCTTTTGATCAAGGATTGGAGTGCGCAGACGCTTTATGAGCCGCAGGAGAACTTCTCAGGTGATGCGCTCGTTGAAGGGGATGTGGAGGACCAGCCGAGTCTTGATCAGATCGTGACAGTCGATTCTCGGTCGCCGAATACGAGCTCTGATGGAGAGCAGAAACAGAGCATCAACCAGGCTTCGACGGGAGTTCTGAGGCAGGCAGGAGTCAGTCAGACGGTCGCTCAAGCGATTGTTGACAGGCGCAACACTCAAGGAACCTATGAATCCCTCGGTGAAGTTTTTGGAGTTTCGGGAATGACTCTGGAGGCCGCCGAGATAATCTTGAATCAGTTTGCGGTTGAGACTGACCAGCAGGTCTCAGGCCAGATCAATCTGAACACAGCTGGAGAAGCCGTTCTGAATTCACTTCCCGGCATGAGCCGTGATATCACACAGGCTATCCTAGGGCGACAGGGCACATTTGAAGAGGTTGGTGAACTGGCTCAGATACCAGGCGTCAGCCTAGACGTACTCCAGCAGATCGGTGGCGATTTCACACTCGGATCTCATGCTTATCTCATTCGCCTCATGGGTGAAGCTGGCGGTACAAGGATCTTTCGAGAAGCGGTGGTTTTGATCGAAGAAGAACAGCCTCGATTGGTCCGTCTGAACCGTCCTGCACATGCGGACATGGACGTTCGTTGGGAGTGGCCGGAAGAGCCGGCAACGGAAACAGATGTAATGGGAGGATCCCTATGAGCCGAGACCCTGAATTTGTTATTGAGTGGTCGCCCCAAGGCGTAAAAGCTTGGGACCCCTCTCAAGGCAAGCTTCTCTCAGCAGATTCGGCCTCCCAGCTTGCGGCCCAGACCGGCCGCGGAGGCAAGGTGACTCTGGCCATGGCTCGCCCGGTCTCATTTGTGCGGACGGTGAGGCTCCCAGATGTCACGAAGGCAGAGGCTTGGCCCGCTTTCAGGATGAGGCTCGATCAGACCTTTCCGATCGCCAGCTCCGACTTGGCGGCCGATTTTTCCTTTATGGACGATGTTTCTGGGGAGGGGAGGCTCGCCTCGGCAGCTGCAGTCTCCGTCGATCAGATCCGGTCCGCGATCGAATCTCTAAAATCTGCAGGATTCAAGGCAGAGAAGATCGTTCCTGCTGCTCTGGGCGGCCTGGCGTTCGCGCAGAGCCGGGGAATGAGCGATGCGATGGTGGTGTCGCACGACGGAGAGGCTGTCTCAATCGATGTTGTAGCTGGTGGTCATCTGGTCTACAGCCGCTCTGCGATAGGGCCTCAGTCAGCAAGCTTCATTGAGGCAGAGATCGCCCGAACAGCTGCTGCAAGCGGCTCTCTAGAGCCGACAATCGTCACTGCTGGCGGCCTCGAGCTGGCCGGAGTTGATCAGGTTAACAATCAGACCACTCTGGAGGAACTGTCCCACTCTTCTGCATCAGATCTCATCCTTGAGTTGCCTGAACACCGCGAGGCGGCCGCTCAGGCTGTCAACCGGCGCTGGGGCCTCTACAGCATTTTCGCCTTCGCTGCGGCTGCCTGTGTGATCAGTTTTGTCTGGGATGACTACGACAAGGCCAACAACAAAGTCGAATTGACCACCAAGGCCTATCGCGGCACCAAGACAGCGAGAACGAAAGAGCTGCGAAGCATCGAGGCAGAGCTCGACAAGGCAGGGGCGGCCAGCAAGGCTTTACAGACGGTTTTTGAACCGGCACAGACCCCTCTTGATGCAGTGATTGTGGCGGGCAACTCCGCACCAAAGAGCGTCTGGCTGACCGGAATCACGGCCGAAAGAGGCCGACCGCTCCAGATTCGAGGAACTTCGAAGACAAGTCAGGATGCAGCGACCTTTGTTGAGCAACTTGGCGCAAACGAGCGGCTGCGCGACGTCAACCTGGTCTTTACGAACAACGCGAACATTGATGAAACGCCTGTCGTACAGTTTTCTGTAACTGCTCACGTGATCGGAAATCTGCCTCTGATCGAGAAGAAGCAGACCGGGCGGAGGAGGCGATCTTGAATATATCCAACCCGAAGCAGGCGAGCCTTGCAGTGATTGCTGTCTGTGTCCTGCTGATGATCGGTGCGGCTGTATTCAGCATGGTGGTTCCTCCGGCAGACGCAGCAAAAGCAGCGGAGAAGGCGAGGGCAGAGAACGACGAGCTTTTCCAGAAGATCCGGCGGGCCAACGACGATTTGAACGAAGCGACACAGGTCTTGGCAGACCGGTCTTGGCAGGAAGATATCGACGAGATCACACCAAAGCTGCTGGCTCAGGCGACGAGCATCGCCGAAGTCAATCGGCTAGAGGTTCGGAGCTTCCGGCCGCAGCGAATTGTTGATAATGGCGGTCTGAATCAGCTCACTTACCTGCTGACTGTAGAAGGTGCCTATCCCAATGTCATGGCTGCTGCCAAAGCCCTTCAGGATCAGGCGGAAAAGGTGGCGGTGACGCAGATTCAGATCGCCTCTTCCGACACAACATCCGACATGGTGACAGCTTCTATCGGACTTGCGGCATTTCAGATGACAGCAGAAAAGGAGGCCGACACTCGTGGCTAAAGAGAGCCGAAGCCGTTTGATGATCTACGGTGCTGTGATCGTGCTCGGCATTGTGGGCTGGATCGCTACAGAGCCTGAAGATGGTCCAAAACGGCAGTCCCCCACGAGGCAGCAAGCAGGGGCCTCTTCGCGCACCTCAAGCAACACAAGTTCAGATACGGGTTATACGGATGAAGACTATGAAGCTTCATTTGCATTACTGAACGAAGAGGTCCGCAACACGTTTAAGCCATTGGTGATCCCGAACAAAGGGCGCCGTGGCCAGTTGAATCCAAATGAGATTCCTGCCAGTTTTGTTGACGGCAAGAATATTTGGGTGTACACAGGAACCGTAGTTATCGATGAGGCCCCCATGGCCCTGGTCGAGGATCCACAGACTGGTTCATCTGAATTCTTAGAGGTCGGACAGCAGTGGATGAGATCGAAAGTGGCAAAGATCACTCCGAACTCGCTTAAACTGAATGGTCCGGATGGAGCCAGCAGAACAATGGAATTGCTGCGGGATCCGGCAGAGATTGGTGGATTGGATGAGATACCCGCGTTTAATCCGATGAACGGTCCGATTATTCTCGAAGCGAGAGAAGATCCGGATACGAAAGAGACGATTACGAGAATCAGGCAAGGTGATAAACCGAATGAACTTGACTAAATGTGCAGTGCTCCTGCTCCTGTTGACAGCGCCCTTGGCAGCTTTGGCGCAACGGGCTGGCGAAGAGCAGAAGAAAGCAGAAGAGGCGACCAACCAGACCCCTCCTGTGACAACAGGTGGACAGACTCCTCCTGCCACATCAGGCGGCGGAAGCCCCTTCTCAACTGGCAGCGAGTTCGCCCGCCCTCAGAGCACGAGCCCCTGGGAGGAGTTTGACCTCGATCCCAAGAAGACAGTTCAGCTCAGCTTTAGGAATGCCAACATCGATGCTGTAATCGAGCTCTTTTCTAAGGTCTCTGGCGTGACGATCGTCAAGGACCCCAAGCTGGTTGAGAAGATCACAGTGACAAGCCCAAAGGCCGTCTCACTGAACGAGGCTTTTGAGATTCTCAATGCAGCGATGGACCTGCGCGGGTTTGAGATCGCCAAGCAGGGCAATCTCCTGACGATCAAGAAGAAACCTGAGCGCAGCAGTCGTGGCAGCAGTCAGATGACGCCTGAGCAGATCGCGGCCATGATGGGTGGCCAGCGTGGCGGTCAGACTGAACTTCAGGTCTACAAGATTGAGTTTGCTAATGCCTCAGAAGTGGCGCGAGTGGTCAATGAGGTTTTTGCCCAGCAGGAACAGCAGAACAATCCGTTCTCGATGTTCATGGGCGGACGGTCCTCTCGAAGCAGCCGAGGAATGATGAGCTTTGGCGGCAGCCGGGGCGGCAGCCAGGGCAGCAGCGTCAAGGCTTCCTCAGATGACTTCAGCAACAGCGTTATTGTCAATGCACCCAAAGACAAACAGATCGATGTCGAGATCTTGATCGAAGAGATCGACCAGCAGACTGAACAGCCCCAGACGGCAAAGGTCTATCCGCTGGAGTATGCCATCGCCAATGAACTGGCTCCGACGGTCCAGAACGTGCTGGTGTCGAATGCGCCGACAGGCCGAGGCGGCCAGGGCAACCAGAATGTCGGCTTTGGTCAGCGATTCAGCCAGGCGGCACGATTTGGTTCATTCCAGTCGGCATTCGGAACGGTTGTTGCAGACGCTCGAACAAACTCTCTTGTCGTTACGGCGACTGATCAAAACCACATCATGGTTGCTCAGGTGATCGAAAACCTCGATCAGCCGACTGAGATTTTCGAAACAACCTTCGTTTTCCCGCTTACGAATGCCCGCGCCGATGAGATCGCTGGTCTGCTGAACAACGCTTTCGGCGGCAGGTCAAGTGGATTCGGCAATACGTCATCGCGAAACAACTCCAGAAACAGCAGTCGAAACAGCAGCCGAAACTCTGGTTTCGGAGGCAGAAACAGCGGCGGTGGCGGCGGTTTTGGCCGTGCGCCCAGCGATGACCAGAGCCTGTTCCTTCAGCTCGACGACCCTGAAGCTGAGGCAAGTGCGCTCCAGACTGATGTCTACGCACAATTCCGAGGCGGCGGCGGTTTCCGGGGCGGTGGATTTGGCGGATTTGGCCAGTCTCAGAACAGAAATCAGGGCGGCAGCTCTCAGCTTCAGCGAGGTGCCGATGGTCGGCTTGTCAACACGCGATCGCTCGAAGGCCAGGTGCAGGTGATCCCGGATCCCAACACCAACAGCCTGATTATCGTCACATCGCCTGAGAACGCTGAGCTGATTCAGTCAATCATCGACCAGCTCGATCGCATCCCTGAACAGGTGATGATCGAGACCATGATCGTTGAGGCGACCCTTGACGAGTCGGATAAGCTTGGCGTTGAGTGGAGCCTTGTCACAGAGAAGGTCTTTGGCAACAGCACTGCAGTTGGCACAGGTGAGACCGATTTTGGCAATCAGACCGGAACCACTCCCGCTCAAGGGTTTAGATACACGCTCGGCAGCGACAAGCTGGATATGTTCATCAACGCCTTCAAGCAGGATGATAAGTTCCAGGTTCTGTCGACCCCGCGGATCTTCACTTCGAACAACATCGAAGCAGAGATCAATATCAGTCAGTCGATTCCGTACGTGCTGAGCACCCGCTCGGACAACAACGGCAATCTGACCTTCAACTACGCTTTCCAGGACGTTGGCATCGTGCTGACCGTCACGCCGAGAATCACCTCCAATGGGTACGTGACTCTCGATGTGATTCAGACCGCCAATGACCTGCAGGGCTTCACCGACTTTAACGCCCCGATCGTCAATCAGCGTCAGGCTGAAACAACGGTCTCGGTGAAGGACGGCGAAACCATCATTCTTGGCGGCATCATGCGAACGCTGGTGACCTCCAACGTGAAGAAGGTTCCGCTGCTTGGCGATATCCCGATTCTTGGCGAGCTGTTCAAAACGACCAGCCACCAGAACACCAAGACTGAACTGCTCGTCTTCTTGACCCCACGTGTTGTGAGGGACAACGATGAGGCCCAGGCGCTCCGAAAGGAGACCGAAGGGCAGCTGAGCGACCGGGTTAAGGGCCAGATCGATAAATATCGAGCTGAGAAAGGGAATGTCCAGTCTTCTGCCAAGGCAGATAAGGACAACAAGATAGGAGGAAAAGACCAGTCATGAAATCTAATTCAATGAAAGCCATCGTGATGGTGGCAGCAGTACTGATGGCAGGCTCAGTCTTCGCCCAACGAGGCGGAGGCGGCCAGCGAGGCGGCCAACGTGGCGGCGGAATGATGATGCGAGGCATGAACAGCTCAGGCTCCATGCTGCTGAATCGTGCCGACGTGCAGAAAGAGCTGAAGATCACAACTGAGCAGAAAGAGAAGCTGCAGGCGATCCGACAAGAGGCCTTCTCAGGCTTTGGCGGCGGCGGTGGCGGACGAAGCGGCGGTGGTGGTGGCGGTTTCGACCGTGAAGCCATGCAGAAGCGGTTCGAAGACCTCGACAAGAAGTCTCTCGCTGTTTTGACCAGCACCCAGAAGAAGCGACTGAAAGAGGTCGGCCTTTGGATCGGCGGTGGTCGAGCCCTGATGCAGGAAGATGTTCAGAAAGAGCTCGGCATGAAAGCGAGCCAGAAGAAAAAGCTGATGGAGCTTCAAGAGGATATGAATGCGGCAAACCGCGAGATCTTCATGAAGGCCCAGAATGGCGACATGGAGCGTGAAGGTATCCAGGCAGCGCTGCAGAAGAACGACAAGGCTCTCAGCGCCGAGGCGATGAAGGTGCTGACCGCAGATCAGAAGAAGAAATTCAATAAGATGCGCGGAAAAGAGTTCAAACCTGACCCGAACGAAGGCGGCGGCTTACGATTCGGCGGCGGGCAGCGAGGAAGCACTGGCGGCGGTGGCGGACGACGTGGCGGCGGTGGTCGACGCGGCGGCTCAACTGGCGGCGGCGGCGGCGGTTCTTAACCTCTCGTAACTCAAAACTCAGGAGACCGCTCCCCAGTTTCTGGGGGCGGTCTTTCTATAGGTCTCGTGCCGAAAGCTGATAGCTGAATCTTATAGGGAAGATTTTCCGTAGTGATTATCAGAGATTTGAACCAAGAAGAGCCTGAATCGCGATATGATGTAGTCCTGTGCGTGCAGCACTCGCGCCTGCACGGGAGTCAAGATGAAGAGAGGGTTAGATGAGCCATCCTGAACTCGAGCCATTTGCCGAAGATATGTTCCTGAACACGGAGCGTCGATGCCCGGTTGTTCTTCTTCAAGACACCAGTTCTTCGATGCGTGGTTCTATCAACCAGGTCAACGCGGGTCTCCAGGATCTCAAGGCAGACCTGTCGGCCGATACGCTGGCTTCACAGCGAGTTGAAATCGCAGTCATCACCTTTGGCCCTGTGCAGCTTGTCCAGGATTTTGTAACTGTCGACCAATGGATGCCCCCACGCCTTACGGCCTCCGGCAGCACACCCCTTGGTGAGTCGCTGCTTTTTGCCATTGAGCAGCTTAAGTTCAGGAAGCAGGCGTACCGCGAAGCAGGTGTGCCTTACTACCGGCCTTGGATCTGGCTTGTGACCGATGGTGCCCCGACGGACAACTGGCGCAAGGCGCTCGACACGGTTCAGGCTGAAACCCGCCGTGGGGGCCTCGAGATGTTTACGATCGGCACAGATCACGCCGACTTCTCAGTCCTCCGCGAAGTGAGCGACCCTCGACCTCCCGTTCGCCTGCGTGAAGCCCGCTATCGGGAGATGTTCGTCTGGCTGTCGCACAGCCTCAAACCCGTCTCGAAAGCGGAGCCAGGAGCCCAAGTCAGTCTGGCTGACCCTGTCGGATGGGGTGACGTCTCCACCTGAGCACGATGCCCTGGACCTTCGCTAGCGCCAGCGCTCTCGGTGCGATTCATGATGATGACGAAGTCTGTCAGGACTCCGTCTTAGTCGAGGCTATGTGCGGTGCAGATGGCTCCAAAGCGATCATGGCGGTCGTTTCTGATGGCGCAGGCAGTGCCTTGAAGGGTCAAGTGGGATCGCAGATTGTCTGTGAGACATTCCGTGACGAGGTGAGTGCGCTGCTGCAGGAGAGCACCG
>JALGXY010000393.1 GCA_029824495.1 Fimbriimonadia bacterium | reverse complement strand
GTCCGGTTTGACTCAGAGAACCTCCCCGAAATCTACAACGCTGTCACAGTTGCTGACAGCGAAAGAAAAATCGATTTGACCTGTGAAGTTGCCCAGCACCTGGGCGACGACATGGTGCGCTGCGTCGCACTGAGCTCTACAGACGGCCTCGTCCGAGGCATGGCTGTCAACAACACGGGAGCACCGATTGCTGTCCCAGTTGGTGAGAAGACGCTCGGCCGAATCTTCAACCTGTTGGGTGACCCGATCGACAACGAGGGAGACGTCTCTGACGCACCTCGAAACCCGATCCACCGCGAGCCCCCGGCATTCATCGACCAGAGCGTCAAAGTTGAACTGCTGCAGACCGGTCTGAAAGTTGTCGACCTGCTGATCCCCTTCAACAAGGGCGGCAAGATCGGACTCTTCGGCGGTGCAGGCCTCGGCAAGACCGTTCTGATTCAGGAGCTGATCCGAAACATCGCTGTTGAAGCATCCGGTGTGTCGGTCTTCGCTGGTGTTGGTGAACGAACCCGAGAAGGCAACGATCTTTGGCGAGAGATGAAGGAGACCACCTTCAAGGACGTCGACGGTTCCGAAAAACGTGTTATCGACAAGACCGCTCTGGTCTTCGGTCAGATGAACGAGCCGCCCGGAGCCCGACTCCGAGTCGCTCTGACTGCCCTGACCATGGCAGAGCACTTCCGAGATGAAGAAGGCTCAGACGTTCTGATCTTCGTCGACAACATCTTCCGATTTGTCCAGGCCGGTTCTGAAGTCTCCGCACTTCTTGGCCGAATGCCGAGCGCTGTTGGCTACCAGCCGACACTCGCTACCGAGATGGGACTCCTTCAGGAGCGAATCACCTCGACCAACAAGGGCTCAGTCACCTCGGTCCAGGCAGTCTATGTTCCTGCTGACGACCCGTCTGACCCGGCTCCGGCGACAACGTTCTCCCACCTCGACGCTTACGTCTACCTCGATCGAGGCATCGCTTCGAAAGGTCTGTACCCGGCTGTTGACCCGCTCGCTTCAACCTCGAAGAACCTCGACCCGCGAGTCGTTGGCGAAGAGCACTACGCAGTCGCTCGAGAAGTTCAGCAGATTCTGCAGCGCTATCGAGAACTGCAGGACATCATCGCCATCCTTGGTATTGATGAGCTGAGCGACGAGGACAAGATGCTGGTCGCACGAGCACGAAAGGTTGAGCGATTCATGTCTCAGCCGAACTTCGTTGCTGAGCAGTTCACCGGCAACCCAGGACGATACGTCACGATCGAAGATACGGTCAAGGCATTCAAGGAGATCGTCGACGGCAACCTCGACGATGTTCCGGAGCAGGCATTCCTGTACTGTGGTGGTCTGGAAGACGTCTACGAGAAAGCCGACAAGATCAAGAACGCCTAAGGCACAAGCATGTCGCAGTTCCAGCTCTCAGTCGCAGCCCCGGATCGGACCATCTTTGAAGGTGAAGTGCAGTCCGTGGTTGTGCCGGCACACGAAGGAAGCCTCGGCGTCCTTTCGAACCACGAGCCGATGATCACAGCCCTTAAAACCGGCCTGCTCGAATACGTTGATCTCGATGATCAGCGACACTTCATTGCAGTCACCGGCGGGTTCTTGGAGGTCAGCTCAAACCAGGCGATCATTCTGGCCGACTCAGCCGAGATCGCTTCTGAGATCGACCTTGCTCAGGCAGAACACGACCTCGAAGAGGCCCGTAAGACTCTGCGAGGCGAAGAGACCGGAATGAGCCGTGCCGAAGCTCGACACGAACTCAACCGGGCGATCCCCTTATTCATAGGGGGAAGGGGTAGGGGATGGGGGTCAATTCGAGGACTTGAGTCGAGCCAAAGAACCCCCCACCCTTGTCCCTCCCCCCTGCAAGCGAGGGGGAGGGATTCAACTCAAACTCTGTGGTGCGGACGACCACGTCTGCACTCCCCACGTCTGCCCTCCACCCCCTAACCCCCTCCTCCCTTTCGCTTCGCAAAAAGGAGGAGGGGGAAGAGTCTCATGATCCTAAGCCAGCAGACAAGGTCAAGGCTGGAACAGGAATCTGACGCAAACCGGGTCTACTCAGCCATAATTGCCTCTAGTCGTCGTCCAAGAAGCCAAAAATGAAGTCAATGAAGGCGCTCGTTGTAGTGAGCCTGGCCAGTGTGGCTATGGCCTCCTCAAGTTCGATTCCGGAGAATCAGCCGGTATTCGACGCGAACCTGCGTGCGGAGATCATGACCTACTGGTCGACCGAGGGCGCATACAACGCAGGCCTCCCGGATGAGGCAGCAAAGACAGGATCATGGCGTGTTCGCCTTACCCCTGAAGGCAGCGAGTGGATCCACACGGCACTCAAGAGTCTCTATGTGCCCAAGGAGTCCGCAGAGAGCCTAAAACAGGAGAAGGCGGAGATCCGAAAAAGATGGCAAGACTGGATCGATGAGAGGATCGCCTTCGATATCGGTCAAGCGGGGATTCAGGCGGCAAGCCTCAACTCGGCAGAACTGGGAAAACCGCAGAAAGCTGATCAGAAGCAGTCTCCTCAGCCGGGGCAGATGCCGCAGGACCTGAAACAGGAGTTTGGTGAGCCGCCGCTGCTCTACGACGTGTTCCAGCCATTCCAACATGTCATCGATTTCCACGACGGCGTCAGCTTCAGCTTCAACACGGGTGTCAACGTCCGCAAGGGCTATCGCTACTTCCGCAATCTCGATGGGGTGATGAGCCCGGGATCGCGCGTCAGGAATCTCCCGAGAGAAGATGTAGACTCACTTTTTAGAGGAGCTGGCATTTCTGAGTCTGAGCAGCGTGTTATGGAGGCTGTCAGCCTGCTGGAAGGCGGTTTTGACGCAATCAATACCTACGATACAGGCTATGTTTCGATCGGATTTATCCAGTTTGCCTGTTTGACAGAGGGCGGCCACTCGCTCGGCCAAGTTCTGCTCAATATGAAGCAGAACAATCCCGATCAGTTTGTCGAGAACTTCGAACGGATGGGCCTCAGCGTCACATCGGATGGACTTCTTGCAGCGCTCGACCCGGTTACCGGCATCGAATTCACCGGTTTTGACGCGGCCAGGAAAATCATTGCTGACAAGCGCTTCCCTGCCATCTTCAAGCGTGCCGGACAGGTGTCTCAGGAGTTTCGCATGGCGCAGCTTGCTGTCGCCAAGAACCTCTACTATCCTGCAGATGACGTGATTCTGGTCCCGCATGAGGGCGAAGAGGTGGAGGTCCGGATCGGCGACGTCTTCGCCACCGAAGCCGGCCTCGCCACCATCATGGAGCGCAAAGTTCAGACCGGCAAGTTCGGTGATCTGCCGTTGTTCATCGCTGACCTGGTCGCCGAGTGGGGGCTTGAGCACCCGATCGACGCAGCTGAGTTTGAATACGAACTGGTCCAGGTGATGA
>JALGXY010000392.1 GCA_029824495.1 Fimbriimonadia bacterium | reverse complement strand
AGTCTTTCCTGCCAGCAATCGAGAGCTTTACGCAGAGATCCGCGAAAAAGGGTGCCTTCTCAGCCAGTTCCCGGTCGGCACACCCTCTCTTCGCCAAAACTTCCCAGAACGAAACTTTACGATCGCTGCGCTCAGCCATGCACTTGTCGTAGTCGAGGCTCCTGAGATTTCTGGCGCATTGATTACCGCACGCAACTCCGCCGAGCAGGGCCGAACAGTTTTCGTGCTTCCCGGCCCGATTACTCATCGCGGCTTTGTCGGAAGCCACGGTCTGATTCGGGATGGAGCGACCCTGGTCGATCACCCCAATCAGGTGCTGGAACAGCTCAATATCGAGGCAGCCCCTGAGGTGAAGATGGATGCCTCCCAGCTATCACCTGGTCAACAGGCGATTGTCGCCACACTGAGCGAATCACCGATCTCGGCCGAGAAAATCTCCGAAGAAACTGGCCTGGATGCAGCAGAAGTGCTCGCAGAACTGACCACAATGGAGATGGACGGCCTGGTGATCCGTGATGCGGGAGGCTACGCGATCAAACCATGAACAGAACACTGCTCTGCCACGGCCCTGAAGGATGGGGCCCTTATACAGTCGATTTCTCGGGCGATTCCGTGGTGCTGTCTCGCTCAGATGCGGACCCTGACGGAGTTCTCTGCCCTGGATTTGTAGACATCCACATTCATGGAGCGTTTGGCATCGATTTCATGTCGGCGAGCACTGAAGACCTGATCACGCTCTGCCACAAGCTCAGAGAGATCGGTTACGAGGGATTCCTGCCTACGACCGTCACCGCACCTGCATCAGATGTTAAATCGGCTCTCAACCGTCTTCCAGACGACCCGCTCGTCTGGGGATTCCACCTTGAAGGTCCTTTCATCAGCCCTAAACACCCGGGAGCCCAGCCGCCCAGCGCGATTGTTGAGCCGCCGCAAGAGCCGAGCGAATGGGATGAGATTCTCGATGACAGCCGCCTGAAAGTGATCACAATGGCGCCTGAACAGCCGGGTGCCCTCAAGCTGGCAAGTCGGCTCAGCAGTCGGGGAGTCTTGGTGAGCATGGGGCATACAGATGCCACGTTCGACCAGGCAGCGATCGGCTTCGAGGCAGGATTCGGCCATTCAACGCACACCTACAACGCGATGCGTGGTCTGCACCATCGTGAAGCTGGAACAGTTGGTTTCTGCCTGCTGGCAGACGGCCTCTCATGCGAGCTGATCTACGATCGGATTCACGTCTCTCAGCCGGCGGCACAGATTCTCATAAACAGCAAGCCAGCACATAAGATCTTGGCGGTCAGCGACTCAACACTGGCTTCGGGAACAGCGAAAGGCCAGACCTTCGATATGTGGGGGACTGAGGTTGTCAGAGGCGAAAATGACATCAGGCTTAAGCGCAATGGAGCGCTGGCTGGCAGCTCTATCACGATGCTCGACGCGTTCCAAAACCTGGCTTCAGACTTCGGTCCAGAGCTTGCTGTTCGGGCCTGCAGCCTGAATCCTCGCAAGGCGATTGGTCACTTTGGAACACCCAGCACCTGGATCGAATTCGACAATTCGTTCGCCATTCGGAGCATCCATAAGGCTGCCTCTCTAGGATAGCGGCAGGTACTCTTTCGCCAGATTCTCTCGATGGGATCTCTTACAAAGCTCAAGCATTTCCTTTTCGGGAAGCCAATCCACTCCAAGCGTGCTCAGCATGAACGACTCATCATCGTCTTTGCGCTTGCAGTTTTTGCATCTGACGCGCTCTCCTCGTCGGCTTATGCAACGGAAGAGATTCTCCACAAGCTCCAGGATGTTGCGATCGGCGGTGGAGCCTGGGCTTTGGGCTACCTGCTCCCGATCACATTTGCCCTGATCGCCCTGCTCTGGATCGTCATCTTTTCCTATTACCAGACAATTCAAGCGTATCCCACTGGCGGCGGCTCCTATCGCGTCTCTTCAGAAAATCTCGGGCGAGTCTGGGGTCTGATCGCAGCAGGTGCACTGCTCATTGGCTACGTCTTAACCGTAGCTGTATCGGTCTCGGCTGGCGCTAGTGCGATCGTATCAATGCTCCCACAGACTCAGCCTTATGCCGCTCTCATGGCGTCAGTGGCAGTGGCAGTCATCACGTTTTTCAACCTAAGAGGAGCCAAGGAGAGCGGAGCAGTCTTTGCAATTCCCACCTACAGCTATGTGGTTCTGGTGCTCGGACTGATCCTCTGGGGCGCATTCTCGATGATGTCGGGCGGCTCCATCACCCCGGTGGTCGACCACCACACGATTGCCGAAGGCATCAAGCCGATCGGCACTATGGCGCTGGCCTTTTTCATCTTCAAAGCATTCGCTGCTGGCTGTACAGCCCTGACCGGCACCGAAGCGATCGCCGACGGAGTGCTCGCCTTCGAAGCCCCAGAGCACAAGAACGCCTCCAAGACCCTGGTCTGGATGGGCATCGTTCTGATGTTCCTGGTGGTCGGCATCTCTTGGGCTGCCACCAACTTCGGCATTACGGCCATGAGCGGCGGAGGCCATGGAGCCGGAGGCGAGGGCTACATGACGGTCCTTGCCCAGATCGCTGCTGCGATCTTTGGCAGTGCTACACACCCGGGCTTCTATATCACCCAGGTGGCGACAGCATTGATTCTTGTACTGGCAGCCAACACCGGGTTTGCCGACTTCCCGCGGCTGTCGATGTTCGTAGCGAAAGACGGGTTTCTGCCGCGACAGCTCACCACGGTGGGCGATAGGCTGGTCTTTCAGAACGGCATCATCACATTGGCCGTTCTCTCGATCCTGCTGATCATCGGCTTTAACGCTGACCCACACCTGCTGATCCCCATGTACGCGGTCGGCGTGTTCCTTTCATTCACTCTCAGCCAGCTCGGCATGGTCTTCTGGTTCCGCAAGAACCAGCGAGGATCGTGGAAGGCTTGGGTGAGCGGCCTGGGATCGTTTGTCTGCGCTGTCGTCACATTGCTGCTGCTGTTCACAAGGTTTACAGAGGGAGCGTGGATCGCCATCGCAGCTCTCATCATCATTGTGATGATCTTCTTCGGCATCAAGCGGCACTACAACTGGCTCGACAAAAGGCTGAGCATCGAAGATGAGCCGGCTCTCACTGAAGTCGACACAACAGTGATTCTGCTCGTGCCGAGGCTCCACAAGGGCATCCTGCAGGCGATCTCTTACAGCAAGGCGCTCACCGATGACACGCGTGCCATCCACGTGACATTGGGGCGCGATCACACCGGCACCATTAAGAAGGAGTGGCAGGCCTTCGGAGAGGATATTCCGTTGGTTATCCTCGAATCCCCGTACAGATCGCTCATTCGGCCAATCATCGACTACATCGATGAGACTCTGCGCGAACATGAAGGAGACAAGGATCACATGGTCACCGTTATCGTGCCGCAGGCTGTGCCAAAAACCTGGCTGCAGCGGTTCCTGCACAGCAACATCGCATTCAGCTTGAAGCTTGCGCTTCGATCCAAACCCAATGTCGTGGTTACAAACGTGAGGTATTTCCTTTGATAGTCGAAAGTTATGAAGATGTCGTCGTGCTCTCTGGCCCGATGCGTAAAAACCACTGGGGCACGATCCACACAGCGATCGCCCTCACGCTGAAACGACACCCCACAGGCGTCATTATCGACTGCTCAAACATCACTGAAGCCACAATCGAAGGTGCCGAGACGTTTCACGACGCCATCGATTTTGCCAATGATCACGAGCGCGCACGGATAATCGTCGCCGCCGTGCCAGAGCATGTTCTTTCGGTCTTGAGAGAGGTCCCTGAGGTCAGGTCTCAGCTCGCCATTGCGGATGCAGTTGAAGAGGCCCGGCGGTCGCTCGACCTGCTTACGGTTGCAGATGACGAAGAGTCGCCAAGGAAAAAGAAATACCTGGCCTCGCGAGAATATGACCGCACAATTCTCGCGGTCCTTGTGGGTGACGAAGGCGACGATGATGTTGTAGAGACCATCAACGAGCTGGTCAGCACCGTGCCTGCCAAGGTCATCTTCCTGCTTCCGGTGGTGGTTCCTCGGGCGCTGCCCTTGACTGCTCCCATCGTTGAGGTGGAGGAGCGGCTGAAGGCGAGCGCCGAATCAGGAAAGGCGAAGCTGAGCACCGACAAAACGGCATGCGAGGTTAGGCTTGAGAGAACTCGAAGTCTTCCGACGCTTCTGCACGAAGTCTCTGACAATGTCGAGGCCGCCTACACTGTCGTTTCGATCCCACACGCTCGAGCAGGTGATGACAAAGAGATGAACCTGGTTCAGCAGATTCTCTTGGAAGTTGCCCGGCCTGTGCTGTTTATCAGCGGCCAGATCGAGCCGAAAAACTAGAACTCTGGCTCGGCACTCGCTTTCTGTAGGCGATCATTGACCGCCTCCCAGTCAGCAGAGTCGGGCGGCTGCTCAACGAAAATCACACTGTCAGCCCTGCTGTCAGCAGCCTGAAGCGCAGCATAGAGCCTCGCGCCGTAGGCGCTCGGCTCATTCGGCATTCGAATGTGAAGGCTGTTGCTTGTCTCGCCAAAGACGAGTGCAGCTTCGCCGTCAGGCGCCTCGTCAACCAGAACCACGCGAGCATCGGGTGCATAGTGCCGATGCATCATTCCTGGAGACTTTCGAACAAATGAGGGTGGCAGAGATCCGAGAGGACGACCGACTACCGCCTGAATCTGAGCTCGCGAAACACCGCCAGGTCGCAGAATCCTCGGAGTCTCATCGGTCAGATCAACCACAGTCGATTCCAGGCCGATCTCGCATGGACCACCGTCGAGCATCACCTCAACGTCGATTTCGATCGCCGGGTCGATCATGTTGAGATTGGTCGGTGAGAGCCCCATAAACAGGTTCGCACTGGGAGCCGCTACTGGACAGTCTGCCAGCCGGATCAGCTCAAGCGCGATCGGATGGCTTGGGATCCTTACAGCAACTGTGTCGAGACCACCAGTCGTCTCCTTCGGCACGCTTGGGTGCCGAGGCAGAACCAGCGTCAGAGGACCGGGCCAGAATCGCTCAGCGAGCTTCTCAGCCAAAGGCGGCCAGGATTCGGCGACCTGCTTGAGCTGCGAAACATCGGCGATATGAACAATCAGCGGATTGTCGGCGGGTCGACCCTTGATCTCAAAAACATGCTGAACAGCTTCTGCGTCTGTAGCGTTGCAGGCGAGCCCATAGACCGTCTCAGTCGGCATAATCACCACACCGCCAGACCGGATCGTCGCCGCAGCCGATTGGAGTGCTGCTGAGGAGGGCTTGAGAACGCTCATTTAACCGCGGCCAGCATATCTTCTCTCGGAGCGGGAATGCCAAGCCACCACTCGAAGGATAGGGCCCCCTGTTCGACCAGCATGCGGCGGCCATCAACAGCCCGAACACCGTGATCCTCAGCCTCCTGCATGAACTGCGTGAGACCATCGGTATAGGCGAGGTCGTAGGCGACAACCCCCGATTTGGCCTTAGACCAGTCGATGCCGAGCGAGACGCCGGTCAGGCCCGTTGATGTGCTATTGATCACGAGGTCAAACCCTTCAGGGTCCGGTTCGGAGAGCAGCTCTGACTCAAGAGAGTGTTCATCTAGGAAGTCCGTCCACTTTGAGGGGGTTCTGTTCCAGACTGAGACATCCCAGCCTTGCGACTTCAGCTCGAGAAGAAGCGCCTGAGCGGCTCCGCCTGCGCCCAAGAGGAGCGTGCGACATGGCGCGCAGATGCCGATCTGGGGGAGTGTTGCCATAAATCCAGGCTCATCCGTGCTGATCCCCTGCTTTGTCTTGAGGTTCACTGTGTTGACGCCAGCTCGAGGAAACGCGCCAAGCTCCTTTCCTGTCAAAGACCCATTCTGCTGCACCCAGTTTCTGGCAGCGAGCTTATTCGGAACAGTAATGTTTGCGCCCCGACACCCTAATTCAACCAAATGGTTAAGAGCGTCATCGAGCTCTGACGGGCCTGCCTGAATCGCGGCGTAAGAGTAGTTGAGCCCGTGTCTGTTGTAGGCGGCCTGGTGCATCTGTGGCGACCGAGAATGCTCGATCGGTTCGCCGATCACAGCGAACGTGCAGTCAGGCGCTTCTCTCCAATGAAATGACCTAGCCATGAGCTTTTCGGAATGCGAACAGTTTCTGCCCGGTGAAGTTCCAGACAGCCACCATTCCAGTGGCCAAAATGATGCCGATTCGGCCGTTGTTTGTCTCATCGAACGGCAGAATCTGGAGGAACCACGAGGAGAGCGAGACGTTGAGCAACATGCCTGTTCCGGCCACCGTAAAGAACTTGACAAACTGGCGGCTGCGATCCTCCTTGCCGCTGATTTTGAAGGTCCACTTTCGGTTCAAAAGGAAGCTGAATACGATTGCGGTGCCAGCACCGATCGCCTTTGAAATGCGGAATCCTGCCTCTCTTGCAGTGGCGCCACCAACACCAACCAGCCAAGGCATTGCGGACAGCCCCGCCTCGCCCATGGTGTCGCCCAGCCGAGCGCCCTGGATGTAGACGCCTTTCCAGAAAGTCATTGTCAATGAGTAGTCGATGACAAATGATGTGCCTCCGACCAGCAAGAACTTGACAAACTGCCTTGCTGATTCACTTTGGAAGAAGCTCCTCTTCTGCTCGCCCTTGACCGGCAGGAAATAGTCGGCCAGCATCACGCCAAGAACCCTCTCAACCACGCGACTGATCAGCCTTGTGCCGAGAAACTCCTTTTTGCTGAGCGGCCTCAGCCAGATCGCGTCAATGCCTGTGCGGTTCGCACCCAGAACGTCTGTCAAAAGCTGATCGCCGATCATGATCGTCTGGTCATGCTCAACCCCATGATCAGACATCGCCTGCTCGTACATCTGGCGGCTCGGCTTGTTCTTGCCTCTCAGCGCTTCAACGCCGAGACTTCCGGCAATTCTCATCAGCCGTTCGGGGCGATTGGTATTGCTGAGGATACAGAAGCTGACACCGAGCGCTTTTCCGCCCTGAACCCAGGCTCTCACATCGCCCGGAATCTCGTCGGCACCCCAGTGCATCAGGGTGTTGTCGACATCGAGTAGAACCAGCCGTCTGCCTTCGGCATAGAGCTGAGAAAGATCGACGTCCGTGATCTTCTCATAAGCTGTGCTCGGGCTGATCTTCTTCAGCCCATCTGGCATCTTCTCCTTGTCGTATCTGCCCTCACCTGGGTGTTTCAACCTTCATCCTCCTGTGCGGCCCACTCTTTTCTGGCCTTCCGAATATTGGCTCGATGAGCCGAGTAGCTCCTGGCAAACAGGTGTGTCCGATCTGGCCGTGCCACATAGTAAAAGTAGTTGTGATCTGCTGGCGCCAATGCTGCTGCAATGCTCTTTGCTGTTGGTGACCCGATCGGGCCAGGGGGCAGGCCCCTGTTGAGATACGTATTGTAGGGTGAGTCGACCGTGCTGACTTCGCCGCGTCCCAGCACACGCCATTCCTGCAGAGCATAGAGCACAGAGGCATCCATATCGAGCTTCATGTTGATGTCGATGCGGTTCTTGATCACGCCGGCGATAACCGCTCTCTCTTCGTCCAATGCAGCCTCCAATTCAATGATCGAGGCAGATATGACTGCGTCGCGCAGCTCCTCTCCGTTTACATCAGTTTCGGAAAGCACCTTGTCTTCAAACGCCTTGAGCTGGCGGATGATCGTCTGCTCTGCTCCCAGGAGCGGCGGAAGATCGTATGTGTCCGGATAGAGAAAGCCTTCGAGGCTCTCTTCTGGCAGATCAAAGCTGACGACATCAGCAAACCGAGCAGGCTCCGCTGCCAGCTTGATGTACTCAGCTGCCGTGCATACATTGTTCTTTTCAAGGATCTCTGCAGATCGAGCGATCCACCAGCCCTCTGGAAGCCGCACCATCTGAGAAACTGGGTCCTGAAGCGCTGCGAGAACACCTTCAAGCGTCATTCCAGGCATCAGTTCAAAGGTGCCGGAGTGAATGGTGTCCGGAAGCTTTTTAAGCCTGATCCACTTGGTCGCAGCATCGGGGTTTCGGATCACCTTTCGATCCTGCAGCTCGACCAGGGCAGCGCTCAGACTTGTACCCTGTTCGAATCTCACATAGAACTTCTCTCCGGTCGGCATGGGCGAGACCTCTCGCTCCAGCCACCGATAGCCGCCAAAAAGACCAAGACCTGCAATGAGCAGAAGAAAGGCGAGGATGCTAAGAAACTTCTTCATGCGACTCCTTAAACCTCAGCAGGATCTTTGCTGCAGCGTCCCCGTCGACCTGTTTCTTAATCTGGCTGGCTTTCAGCCCGAGTTCTGTCAAATCTCGCTCTGCGGCTTGGCTCGTCAGCTCCTCATCCGCGTAGAAAACCTGGCATCTAGTCTTTTCGATCAGGGCCCCAAGACGGCTGCAGATGCGTGACATCTTGGTCTCTTCGCCGTTGACTGTTGGCAGTCCGACCACTACAGCGTCCGCCTCTTCTTTTTTGGCCAGCTGATGAATCGCCGCCGCGTCTTTGGCAAGAGTGCCGGAAGCAGATAGATACGGGCGTGGAGTGGGGATGCCAGCGGTGAGCTCCATCACGGCTAGACCGATTTTAACTCCTCCGAAATCAACACCTAGCAGCCTCATTTCTCGAACCTCTCCAGGATGTATCGGTGCATTTCGGGTCTTGCGCTGATATGGTCGGCTCCCAGTTCAACTGAGCCATCCAGGGTCGTTGATCTGCCGTCTGCTTCTCGGACGATCAGAGAGGGCGCGCTGATATCCCAGTGGTTGATGATCGGGTCTATCATCGCCTGCGCTCGGCCCGAGGCGACGAGCATGTGCCCATGAGCATCACCCCAAGTTCTCATCGCGAGGGCTTCGTTTGAGATCTCTGTCAACGGCTCGAGAATTCTGCG
>JALGXY010000476.1 GCA_029824495.1 Fimbriimonadia bacterium | reverse complement strand
TTCGGGCAAGAGCAAGGATGACCTGCAGAAGGCGATGGCCTTCGTGAAGGGACTCAAGCTCGAGCTGCCTGTAAAGTTCGAAAACTACAGGTGAGCTGTCTCGCCTCGACAGCCGAAGCAGCTGGTGTCTGAATGGAGCCACATCTGCTCCAGCAGTTCTGGCGCCCGCCCATCGACCAGGTCTCGATCAGACAGAAAAGCGTAGACCTGGTCGAAAGTAAACACTCTCCTTTCATCGATCCGCTTGTGGATCATGCGAGGCTCGATTTCGTCTGCACTCTCGAGGCCAGCAGCCGCAACAATCTCAAGAAATGCGTGGATTGTCCGCCTGTGGAGCCCCTCCACACGACGCGCCTTGTCATTCACAACCAGAGCCCTGGTCAGTCCCGGTCTTTGAGAGGCCACGCCCACCGGGCAGTCGTTGTGATTGCACCGCCGGGCCTGGATACAGCCGAGTGCAAACATAAACCCGCGGGCTGACTGACAGATATCGGCCCCGAGCGCCATCGCACGGAACATGTGATATCCCGTTATGATCTTGCCGCTGGCGATCAGCTTTGTGCGGCTCCGCACACCTGCCCCCAGGAGAATTGAGTGGGCGAAGGCGAGCCCATCGCGGAGCGGAGCGCCGATCGAATTGCTGAACTCGATCGGGGCAGCACCCGTGCCGCCCTCTCCGCCATCGATTGAGATGAAATCCGGGACGATTCCGGTCTCGACCATCGCTTTGACCAGGCCGACAAACTCCTCTTGACGGCCGATGCAGAGCTTGAAGCCGATCGGCTTGCCGCAAATATCTCTCAGCCTGCCGATAAACTCCATCATCTCGCGCGGATTAGAGAAAGCGGAGTGGGTGGGCGGTGAGAGGACATCTTCGCCCTGCGGCACTCCACGAATTTGAGAAATCTCCTCGGTGACTTTGGCGGCCGGCAGGATGCCGCCGTGTGCCGGCTTCGCGCCTTGAGAGAGCTTGACTTCGATCATCTTGACGCTTGGGCGAGCAGCGTTTTCCTTGAACTTGCCAGCGTCAAACCCCCCGTCATCCGCGCGGCAGCCGAAGTAGCCTGTGCCGATCTGCCAGATGAGATCACCACCATGCTCGAGATGGTAGGGGCTGATTCCGCCTTCACCGGTGTTGACAGCAAAGCCTCCGTTTTTGGCACCGAGGTTGAGCGCGAGAATAGCCGGAGCACTCAGAGCGCCGTAAGACATCGCTGAGACGCCCAGCCTGCTGCAGAGATAAGGATGTTCGCAGGTCTCTTCTCCGACCAAAACCTTGGGCTCTTCGTGAGGAGCGGTCTTGGCATCCAGAGAGTGGGCCACCCACTCAGTGCCTGGCTCGTAGACCTTCTGCTGAGTGCCGAAAGGCATCGTTTCAATCTGTCCTTTGGCTCGCCGATAAGCGACGGAGCGGAAGTTTCGATTATAGGGAGTGCCGTCCGTATTCGACTCGACGTAGTACTGCTGAATCTCGGGGCGGAGCTTCTCCATCAGGTAGCGGCCGTGGCCGATCACCGGAAAGTTGCGCTTGATGCTGTGTTTCGTCTGCATCATGTCTGCGAGGCCGAGCAGAACCAGCGGTCCGGTGATTGCGAACGCCCAGAATGCACCTGGGCCGACGAGCAAGCCGAGGGCTGCGATCAGCAGTGTGGACAGGATCGCGCTCCAGATAAAGATCAGCCTGACCATTGAGGCTCCAATTTACCGCTGTTGGAGTCGTTGTCATCAAGCGCAGATCGACTTCTTAGCCGGTAATGTCAGTCCTGATTGGAGCAACGGAGCTGCCATTCAGCGTCGATTCTGTGAAAAGCGCTTAGGATTGCCTACTCTTGGGCAGCTCTAAGAACGGCCGCAAGGAAGGCCTCTTCAACTGGATTTGCCGCCAAGACCTGAAGGTCATTCAGGTTTGTGTGATCGGCCAGAGCCTGGAGGGCGCCCTGCTCATCTCCGCCCGAGTAGAGGTTGATCGACTCTGTCAGCCAGTCCTTTCCTTTTGCCAGTTTGAGCAAGGCTTCATCTCTAGAGATCCCTTCTTGGGAGACGAGTCGATAGAACGCCTCTTCGCAGCCGAGCAGCCTGGCCGCCCCCATCAAGCTTCTTCGTCGAAGAGCTGGGTTGACCATAAGGTTGGCTGTCTGGAGGATCAGCCGGAGATCCGATTGGGTGCCAACGACACCAAGTGAGTAGGCCATCTCACTAGAGGTCTCATCAGCAAACTCGGCGATCGCCTGTCGAAGCGATGGAGCGAGCCCTTCGAGGCGAGATTCGCTGACCGCCTCAGCTGCTGCGATTCGTATTGAAGGAGCCTTGTCATAGAGCGCCTGCCCGATCGCCTCTTCGGCTCGGTCGGCCGGCAGTCTTCTCAGAGCCTGGACGGCAGCTCGGCGAAGGTCGGGGTCGCCTTTTCGGCTGGCAGCTTTTGCGAGCGGCTCAACGGCCCGAGCATCCCCAAGTCTGCCGAGCGCCTTCGCTGCAGCACGTTTTAGCGAAGGGCGCGGATCTTCAAGCAGCTTGAGCAGAATGTCGAGTGAGTCCGGGTTTTTGAAGGAGCCGAGAGCTTCGAGCGTCTCCTCTTCTACAAGTTCCGGGTGCTCTTCGATGTGGCGCAGCAGATCTCTCGAAGCGCTCTGATCGCCGACCCTTGCCAGGGACTCGGCGGCCTGTCTGCGAACTCGCGGCGAGGGATCGGTCAGCAGCTTGATCAGATCGCTGCTTGCCAGGGCGACCCTGCCTTTCCCTACTCGTGCCGCAGCATGGCTGCGTGTCTCTTCGGTCGAGCTGGTCGACAGAGCTTTCATCGCTCTGACGGCGCTCGGGCCCGTCCGCAGGATCTTCTTGAGCGAAGGGACGGTCAGATCAGCACCTTCCTGCTGGACAGGGCGCAGGGCGATCGCACCCGCAATGCGGAGCAGGACAACAATGCCGAAGACGATCTTATAGGAGACCTCTGCAGAATTGGTTGCCGTTCGCAGGAAATCCATCAGCCAAGAGCCGAGCAACGGCGACACGCCGATGAAGGCCATCTGCACCGATACGGCAACCGCCAGGTATGAGGCTCGCTCGTTCTCCTTGGCGACCGCAATGTTCAGCGACATCTGCGTGACCTGGACGCCGCTCCAGACGACACCGTTATAGAGGTGCCACCCGATCAGCAGTCCGGCGTTCTGCCACATCGGCATGTTTGGATCTGTGAACTGCCAGACCACCGGAGCAAAGATCGTTCCGCAGACAGCGATCATCAGCATCGGCCTGCTGCCGAATCGGTCGTTGAGGAATCCCCAGTACTTAACGAGCAGGACCGTGCCGACAGCAATGGCGACGCCCATCAGCTGCAGAACCGTGAACGGCAGCGAGAGAACTTCGCGGCTGTAAGCAGCAAAGAGGGGGCCGGCGAAGCCTTGGCTGACAGCAAAAACGGCTGTGAAGACCAGCATCGGCCGGAAGGCTTTATCTTTGAGAGGCCGAGAGGAGAGTTTCAGAGCTTCGCCCAGGCTCGACTCGGAGACATCTTTCCGCCGAACATCCTTCATGCGAAGGAGAAATACAAAGCTGAGCAGTCCAAAGAAGACACCCGCAGCAAAGATGGTCGTGAATCCGACCTCGGGGAGTCCGACTCTTTCGAAGTAGTCAAGAGCGAGGCCGCCGATGAATCCGACCGAGACGCCGACAGTCGTTGCGATGACTGTTCTTCGGCTGAAGTACCAGCCGCGGCTTGCGGCAGGGACCAGCTCGGCGATCCAGTCACTATATATAGGGGCAGCGATCTGAACGGCCATCGATGCGAGGCCGATGCAGACAAAGAGAATGACCAGGCGCAGGTCTTGGTTGATCCAGCCGAGCAGCGGAAGGGCTATCAGCGGGATGTACAGCAGTCTCCAATAGAGGGACCAACCGCTGACAAATTTCTTGAAGCCGGTCAATCGGCGGCCAATCGCAGCACCGGGGATCTGAAGAAGACCGGCCAGACTCGGAATTGCGAGAGTAAGGCTGACCCAGAAATCTGAGCCTCCCAGGAACTGGATGAAGCCGATCAGGAGGGCGCCAGACGTGAGCGAGCCAAAGGCTGTGGCGAATGCCACGTCCAGATTTGCCTGTTTAAGACTCTTCAGGCGGTCAAATTGGCTGTCGGTTCCTGGGTGAGAGATGGCTGAGTTTAGGTGATCCTCTGTATAAGAGGGAAGGGGTCCGGGCCATCTAGCGGCAAGATGGACCGGATGGTCCCCCTATTTTGGAAAAGAATGGAAAGATGATTTCCAGGCTGGAAGAGGGGCTCCCAGGTTCAAAAGCAGGAAGAGCCAAAAGATTGAGACGGCTTCAGGTGAGAAAAAGCACCCAATTGTCCGGAAAAAGGGTGGGACCCCCTTGCATCGCACAGAAGTCAAATGCAATCATTCCGTTCGCCCGCAGGGGCATGCACCTTGAAAGCTTGATAGCGGATGCTCTGCAGCCTAGTGGCTTGACTCCAACTTGTTGAAGACAAGGCACAGCAAAAAAATTACCTTTTTGCACTCGGATTGGTGTCCGGGAGCAAGAAGGCTTCAAAGGACATTTCGCCTCTCCTCGGAGAGGATGAAAGTTTCTTCGGAGAGTTTGATCATGGCTCAGGACGAACGCTGGCGGCGTGCCTAAAACATGCAAGTCGAACGCGAAGATCCTTCGGGATCGGGGAGTGGCGAACGGCGGAGTAATACATGAGGAACGTGCCCTGAAGACTGGGATATACGGTCGAAAGACCGGGCAATACCGGATGTGATCCTTGAACTGCATGGTTCTTGGATGAAATGGTTTTTCGCTTCAGGAGCGCCTCATGATCCATCAGCTAGTTGGTAGGGTAATGGCTTACCAAGGCGACGACGGATAGGGGGTCTGAGAGGACGATCCCCCCGAGTGGGACTGAGACACGGCCCACACACCTACGGGTGGCAGCAGTTAGGAATCTTGCACAATGGGGGCAACCCTGATGCAGCGACGCCGCGTGGAGGATGACGGATCTAGGTCTGTAAACTCCTTTTACCGGGAAAGACTCAGGACGGTACCCGGAGAATAAGCCCCGGCTAACTACGTGCCAGCAGCCGCGGTAACACGTAGGGGGCAAGCGTTGTCCGGATTTACTGGGCGTAAAGAGCTCGTAGGCGGCCTATTAAGTGTGAAGTGAAATCTCCAGCGCTCAACGCGGAAACTGCTTTGCAAACTGATAGGCTAGAGGAATGTAGAGGTGAATAGAATTCCAGGTGGACCGGTGGCATGGTTAGATATCTGGAGGAATACCGATGGCGAAGGCAGTTCACTGGACATTTCCTGACGCTGAGGAGCGAAAGCGTGGGTAGCAAACAGGATTAGATACCCTGGTAGTCCACGCCCTAAACGATGGATACTAGGCGTCAGGGGTATCGACCCCCTTGGTGCCGCAGCTAACGCATTAAGTATCCCGCCTGGGGAGTACGTTCGCAAGGATGAAACTCAAATGAATTGACGGGACCCCGCACAAGCGGTGGAGCATGTGGATTAATTCGATACTAACCGAAGAACCTTACCCAGGTTTGACATCGACGGAAAGCCCGTGAAAGCGGGCCCTCTCCCACAAGGAGACCGGAAGACACCTGTTGCATGGCTGTCGTCAGCTCGTGCCGTGAGGTGTTTGGTTAAGTCCAGCAACGAGCGCAACCCTCGCCCTATGTTGCCAGCGGGTAAAGCCGGGAACTCATGGGGGACTGCCTGTGTAAGCAGGAGGAAGGTGGGGATGACGTCAAGTCAGCATGGCGGTTACGCCTGGGGCTTCACACATGCTACAATGGGCGAAACAAAGGGCAGCGATACCGCGAGGTGGAGCTAATCCCAAAAATACGCCCCCAATTCGGATTGTAGTCTGCAACTCGACTACATGAAGCTGGAATCGCTAGTAAACGCAGGTCAGCTATACTGCGTTGAATACGTTCCCGGGGTTTGTACACACCGCCCGTCAAGTCACCTGAATCGTCTTCACCCGAAGTCCGTGGCCCAACCGCAAGGAGGGAGCGGCCGAAGGTGAGGGGGGTAAGGGGGACTAAGTCGTAACAAGGTACCCGTACCGGAAGGTGTGGGTGGATCACCTCCTTAAGAGACTGGAATCTGGTTCCCATTGGGAATTCAGACAATCTCTGGTCGATGCTGCATTGCATTCGGAGCTTTCAATTTGAAAGGCCCGTTCAGCTTGCTGGACGGGCTTTTCTACTTTATCAGGACCGTTTTTTCTGTTCATAATGTGATCAGATGGCCCCACTCAACACTCTTACTGTTCAAGACCTTCTCTGGCTCAATCGAGAGCTGACTGCGGAGGAGCAGACTTTTGACGTAAACGCGCTGGAAGAGGCGGTCTACTATCAGTTTTCCTATGGAGATTCAACCGACGTCGCTCGGCAGGCCGCCAGGCTTCTGATCGGCTTCGTGAAACAGGCGCCTTTCAAAGAGGGCAACGAAGCCTGCGCACTTGTCAGCACAGTCGCCTTTCTGAAAATGAACGGCTATTCCACTGATTTGACGCTGATGGATGCTGTCGAAATGAGAGCAGATCCCACCTCAGCTCGCGATATGATGGCGGCGAAAATGACCGAGGCCGGCAACCCGACCATCGACAGTCAGTCCGCCATGAAATCGGCGATCAAATCGACCGGCATCCTTGTTTCGGAGTGAAGAAGATGATTCCCGCCCTGCTGGCCGCCGCCGTTATCTCCTCGCAGGACATTGCAGTGCCTGTCTTTACGCCCAGCGAACCTGGCTCAGAGCCCCGCTACGGCTACCGGATCCCCTCCATTGTTGAGAGCAAGAGCGGCGCGTTGCTCGCTTTCTGCGAACGGCGGATCGGGTTCCACGATCATGCTCAGAACGATATCGTCCTTCGGCGAAGCATCGATGGAGGTGCGACTTGGCTAGAGACCCAGGTGTTGGCCGATGACGGAGGCGACTCGCTCAATGACCCTTGCGCCGTGGTCTTGGATTCTGGGCGGATCATTCTTCGCTACAAGCGGTACCCAGAAGGTGTGCATCAGCGGAGGTCCTCGCACACTGTGATGGCTGAGCCCGGCTATGGCGGACCAAAGAACGTCCGGGTCTATCTCATCCATTCAGACGATGATGGCGAGACCTGGAGCGAACGACGCGATGTAACTCGAATCATGCGTCGAGAGACGTCCATCTCTGTCGGGAGCCCGGGTGGCGCCATTCAGATTCAGAACGGAAGATACAAGGGACGGGTCGTCTTCCCTAACTACGAGGGCATCCGGCTTTCCGAGACTGAACGAACCTTCCAAAACTCGGCGCTGTACAGCGATGACGGGGGCGAAAATTGGACGCTCAGTGCACCAATCGACACCACCTCGATTTCTCCTGCTATCGGGAATGAGGCTCAAATTGTCGAACTCCCCGATGGCTCAATCCTGATGTCGGCCCGGATCTTTGGTGGAGTAGCCGGGCGCATTTTCAGCCGGAGCACAGATGGAGGAGCGACCTGGAAAGAGACAAGAGTCTATTCCGAAATGGAGACTCCCGCCTGTATGTCTAGCCTGATCAGCTACAAAACACCCGAGGGTTCTCTTCTTCTGCACTCAGTGCCGAACACCAAGAATTCGCGCAGCAAGGGAGCGATTTTCTCTAGTTTTGACCTCGGACGCACCTGGAAGAAGCTGATCGAGATTGAACCGAACGAGTTCGCCTACAGCCAGCTCTTGAACCTGAGAGGCGGCGATGTCGGCTGCCTGTATGAGACTGGAGCAGGAGAGGATTTCCGGATCGTCTTCAAACGGATTCCAAGCGAGATGTTGCGTCAGATTCAGTAGACTCTCCGAATGCTGTCTGCTCTGCTGGTTTCAGCCATTACTTTTTTTTTT
>JALGXY010000391.1:920-2911 GCA_029824495.1 Fimbriimonadia bacterium | reverse complement strand
AACCCGGTGACTCCTTCTTGGGATGGTTCAGATCTTCAGACGGGCACAGAGGAGATGACTCTCAAGGCAGCAGTTGATGATCTTCTTCGTGGAATCGACTCTGTTCCGCAGAATGCGGTCCTGCTCGAACACGGCAAGAAAGATGGTGTCCTCACACTCAACTTCTCCTCAGAGTTCGATTCTGGCTACGGTTCATCCGCCGAACAGGCGATCCTTAACGGGCTGCGCGCCCTGGCTGGACAGGATCCCGAAGTTGAGGAGCTTATGATCCTTGTCGAAGGACAGATTGTCGAGACACTCGGTCACTTCGAGATCATGGAGCCGATTCCGGTTCATCGATCTGAAGCCTAGACTGGCGCCACTTCACGAATGAGTCCACGGTCTTCATGGCGACGAAGGCCATAAAGGCACCGACGGCCATCCCCATCACAACCTGACTGGGATAATGCGCCCCGACATAGACACGGGAGATCCCAACCAGTACGGCCACTAGGAGCCAAGGGCTTCCCTTCCAGCCATACGAAGCCGTGAAGACCACCGCCACGAACATCATGTTTGCGCTGTGACCCGATACCGTGCCCATGCCCTCGCCGCACCCTATATGCTCCACCACATCTGGCAGGACCTGGCAAGGCCGCTCAATCGGAATCGTCTTCTTAAAGAGATCGGTGACCTCATTGGCGATCGGCCATAGCAGTCCCGCGATCAGCGCGCCACGTCTCGTCTCTTTTCTAAAGCTGAGTCCAACGATTAAAAGCAGCAGCGCAATCCGGACCGGCCACTCATCTATTCCTGCGCTCAGGAACTTAAAAAAGGGGGACCATGAATCGGGCCAGCCGTTGACCACGTAAAACAGGTCACGGTCCAGAGTGAACATGAGTCAAGTTTACTCGCGGCGTCAAAGGATAGAATCAGGCTGATGGCAGACATCATTGAGCAGGCGGTGTATGGGGCGGTCGTTGGAGCATCTCTCGGCGCTCCTCACAAGGGGCGTCACGAGTGGCAAAAGCTCCCATTCTTCGATCCGATTCCTGTTCGGATGGCACAGTCAGATTGGCTCGACGCCTGGATCGTTGCCGCTGATCACCTTTCTGAAGGACGGCCTGCCGAGACTGTTTTCACGGCCTACGCTGATCATTGGCGCTGCCAGAGGGGTGAAACCGCATTTGGACTTGCCAACGTTGCCGCCGGCATCAGCCAGCCGATGGCCGGAGCGTGGAAGAATCCTCTGCCTGAAGGCTCAAACGGATTTGCTCGCGCCGTTTTCTGGGCCCTTGCTTTCCATGGGAATCCCGACGAGGCAGCAGAGGCTGCCTGGAATGATGTGACTCTCGACCATTCAGGCTCCGGTGCTTGGCTGCCGACCGCGCTTGCGAGAATGGTGGCCACGGCTCACCCCGGTGCAACTCCCGGCGAGGTGCTTCGGGCAGGGCTCGACATCATCCCAAAAGAGTGCCGCTTCCTAGGCGCAATCTCAGTCATCACGCCCCAGCTCGGCAAACCCGATTCCGGGCTCGATATAAGGGCACATCTGCCAAAACAGATCGGCTCTCCAGCCGAAGAGGAGGCGGTACTGACAATGGCCTGGATTGCTGCCGGGCTGCTGCATGGCAATAGCGACTTTGGAAAGACTCTGCTGACAGGTGTTGGGTTCGGCGGCGAGTCTGAACAGGTCGGAGTCGCCCTTGGTGCATTAGGCGCTCTATTGAGCGGTCAGACCCCACACGAGTGGCAGAAGCCGCTCGGCAGGAGCTATATCGCTGGTTCAGCCCTCAAAGGTGTCGACCCGCCCCAGACGATCCACCAGTTCAGCGAGATTGTTGAGGCAGCCTATAAGAACCACGGTGCTGCTATTCCTGTGCTAGTCATCCCTGAGCCGGAACCGGTGCCAGAACCAGAACCAGAATCAGCTCCTGAACCGGAAGCCGAAGTGTCGGCAGATGCCGAAGCTGCTGAAGGCGGCCCAGAGGAGGAGTCGACTCCTGAAGAGG
>JALGXY010000391.1:0-857 GCA_029824495.1 Fimbriimonadia bacterium | reverse complement strand
GTCGAACCGGTACAGCAGGAGCTTGAAGAAACACCCGTCGAACCGGAACCGGTGGCAGAGCCGATCCCGGACTTCCCCGGCGATCCCAGCGCTGCTCTGATCAAGCTGATTCAAGGACCAGCGCTGCGTACGACGTCGTGGACTGAAGATATCAAAACCGAAGTGACTTACTTCGAAGGTCTGCCTGTAACAGGAGATCACGTTGTACAGGCCGGTGTCACCTTCCAGCTCACCGAGGGTGAAGAGAAACGGATGACTCCGGCAATTGATGCCCCAGACGGATGGTCGGTCAGTCATCGATTCGAAGAATTCCGACTCCGGCCAGAAAGCCCAACCAGCTTCCCGCTGATCTTGACCCCTCCGAGCACAGCTCAGCTTTCTGATTCGCAGGCCACCCTGAGAATCGGCAGAGGCCGTCCAAAGATCAGCCTGCCTGCTGCTCAGCTCTGGTATCGATCCGGGCCGTTTGACAACACCGAGGGCAAAGGCTTCAACTACACCTATCCTGCCGAAAGAAGCCAGAAGCTCGATGACGTTTTCAACGGCCGATCAGGCCTCGCAGAACAGTGGGAGCCCCTGGTCACAAATGGCAGAACGTTTGATCTTGAACAGTTCTGTAATGGCGCACCAGGCACGATGCTGATTTGGGCCGGATTGGTTCTTCCGGAAGGGCGATTGAAGATCATGGCTGCCAGCTCTATGGGAGCGGTCGTCTTCATCAACGGAGAGCGGCTCCTCAGTTACCACCACGACCACCAGGTCTGGCCAGACTTCAAGGAGCCGTACGTCGGCGAGTTCGAGTCGAAAGGGATGACCACGGTCTTGATCAAAGTGCTTCGCGGCAAGAATCCGCTCCA
>JALGXY010000390.1 GCA_029824495.1 Fimbriimonadia bacterium | reverse complement strand
AGCCGAATATCGTCTGTCAGGGATGAGTCGAGTGCACCCGTCGCAAAGTAGAAGTCGTGGAGCGGACGCCGCTGAATCGCGGGCCACCGCACATCCATCAACTGTCCGTCCTGACGGATCTGATAATAAAGGGATGGGTGGACTGAGAACTCTTCGCCTTGGCCTTTGACCTTGATGCCGATCGTGTTGCCACGCTCCATCAGACTGCCATCAGAACCGAGGTAGGCGAGTTCACGCCCAAAGACCTCACCCGGAATCGCCTGGCCGACCACAGCTTCTGCAGTCTGCTCCAATCCTCGTGAGAAGATTAGGCCGAGGATCGTCATAGCCACACCGATGTGAGTCAGTTCGCCGCCGATGCCACGTTTTGATCGGGGAAGAAGCTCGAACAGCCGCCATGCATTGGCCACCACCGCGAACACGGCAAAGAAGCAGGTGAAGACGGTCCAGCCGAGCCGCGGAACGGTGTTGCCGAAGATGAGAAGAGTTGTCGCTTCCGGATCTGCGGGCAGTCCCCCAGGGCCGAACTTAGCCCAGAGCAGCAGCGAAGCTGAGATGAACAGGGCCGCAGAAGCAGGCGTCATGATCTTGGCGATCAGCTCCTTGCCAGACTTATGGTTCCAGGTGAGATACGGGGCGATCGCCATCGCAATCATCAGAGGAACATAGAGGAAGTAGAGCGTCTGGTTGTACTGGATCTCTTCGACTGCTTTCGGCTTCTGACCCGAGAGCGACATCATCAACGGGACGCTCATGCCGAACGCTGCGCCGAAGCTGAGGCCGCTGAGGGTCCAGACGCCCGCAGTAAAGAAGGTCTTGCGATTCAAGAATCCTTCCGCACCGCCAACACTTGGCTGCTTCTCGCGCTTCCGGACAGCTGTCCAGATCAGAAGGCCGAGATAGAGAGCGATCGTACCGAACAGGAATCCAATCAACAGTTTGAGAGCCGTGCCGTCCATCTCGGCGAAGCTGTGGACGCTCGTGTCGTCGAGGAAGCCCGACCGGGTCATAAACGTGCCGTAAACAAATGTGATGAATGGCAGGCCAGCCAGGATCAGGTTCGACATCTGCCAGCCGCGTTTGGCCTTCTGAATGTAGACACCATGGATCAGTGCTGCGGTCAGACACCAAGGAACAAAGCTTGCATTCTCAACGGGATCCCATGCCCAGAAGCCGCCCCAGCCGAGGGTCTCGTACGCCCACAGACCACCCATAGCCAAGCCCAATCCCAGCACGGTGGTGCTGATGATCGCCCAGGGTCGAATAATGGGAATCCACCCTTCGAGATCCTTGTGGAGCATCGCTGAACAGGAGAGAGCGAACAGACCGGTCAATGCACCAAACCCTGCGAAGATCGTGGGGGGATGGATCACCATCCAGTAGTTGAGCAGCGTTGGACTCATGCCTGCGCCTTCCGGCGGCATGAACATGATTCCGTCTGCTGGATCGATCAGATTGAAGGGAGATTCGAACGCAAGGATCCCTGCCATGGCACCAAGCGCCAAGGAGGAGATGCCAGCGTGCCACCGGAGGTACTTGCCAGATCTGCGCATCATCATCGCGCAGAAGAACGCGGACATTACAGCCCAGAGAAGGATCGATCCCTGCTGGCCTGACCAGATGCCGGAGAGCCTGTAGATCCACTCGTAGTCGGTCTGCAGATGCTTCCAGATGTAGTCGAACTGGAACTGATCGAGAAAGAAGAGTGAACCAAGGATCGAAATTGTAGCGAACAGAGCGCCGAATCCGGCCCAGATGCCAGGCTTGATCCATCGTTCGAGCTCAGGCTTCTTGCCGGAGACGATGCTGAGGCCGAATACGGCCAGAAACATGAAGAGGGCGGTCCAGACAAGGCCTTCACCGACCCGTCCTAACAGCAGCCCCCACTCAGGTGGCTGAGGGAGATCTTGTGGATTCATGCCTGTTTTTCGGTCGCCTCGAGTTCGCTCTCATATCGGCTTGGACACTTGAGCAGCAGGTCTTCGGCGACAAATTCACTGTCTCCCATAGACCCGATGGCGACCACACGTTCTGCGTGATCGATAGAGTTTGGCTTGGTGCCTTTGTAGTTGACGAGAATGGTCTCGCCATCTTCGTCCTTCAGCATAAATGTGACCAGGCTGCTTTCCGGCTGAATGTTGAGGGAGTCCTCAACGATTTCACCGGCCAGGTGAAGCCTCGTGCCAGAGATCACTTTGGCCTCAGCAATTGTCACGTAAGGGCTCGCCGTAGACAGGAACGAAAAGGCGAGAGCCCCCAAACCAAGAATGGCGATCACGATAAGAGCGATCTGACCCGGTTTCATGACTCCATTTTAGCCGGAGATTTTCCCAAGATGGGAACTTTCCGGCGATATGAGGACTTGAAGAGCAGGGAAGTCTTACTCCTGGTTCAAAGCCTGGGATAAAATGGACGGCCCATCCACCTTAGGTGGTGGCTTTTCTGAGATTTGATATGCGCAGAGCAGTTTTGACCGGATTGATGACCTTGTTGGCCGCTGGCGCCTTTACCCAGGCGGCAACTGAGGCCCAGCGAGAAGGCGTTGAACAGAAACGATCTTACGGCACGGTCCACATGGCGTCCAAGATTGGATCGATCCGTGTCCTTCAAGCTGAAGGCCGACTCGAGATGTCGTTTACAGGAACGCTCCTCGTTTCGAAGCACTAAGGCGACATCAAGTTCGAAGGCAAGATTCGGAAAGAGCACGATCTGAATGATCGTCAGGTCTACACCGGCAAGGGCAAAGCCATCATCACAGGGAAGTGGTATGCCGTGCAGTGGTTCGGACGAGACCTTGACGCTGTCTGGTATGGCGAAGGCATGGCGCGCCTCGTCGGCGAATTCGATGAGGATCTCAAGACCGGCTTCTACTGGTACGACGATCCGAAGATCAAATTCCCGTGGTTCCCGACCGCTGTCACCGAGATCTACCTTCCTCCGAAACAGCCGGGCCTTTCACGACGAGAGCCGCTGAGAGTGGAGCAGAAGCGCACCAAGCGCCGACAGCCGCGAAAGCCGACCACCGTCGGCAATTCAACTGCCGACTCAAACTAAGGCAACGGATCCTAAACTCGTGCTGTCCAACTCCTTTATCCACATTCCGGGTTTGGGAGGGCACACCGAGCGGAGCCTTTGGCAGCAGGGCTGTCTGACCTGGGAGGATTACCTCAAGGACCCAGGGGCTTGGACAACCGGCCGTGTCTCGCAAGACGCAATGACCCGTGCGGTCGAGCAGAGCGCCGAAGCACTGGAAAAGCAGCACCACCAGCACTTCGCCGAAGTCTTGGGCGGCAAGAACATGTGGCGGGCCTGGCCCGAGTTTCGGGAGACCGCCGTCTATCTGGATATCGAGACAGACGGAGGAATGTACGCCGATTCGATCACGACGGTCGGGCTTTACGACGGCAGTGACTTCACCTGTCTGGTCAAGGACGACACCCTCGGGTCATTTCCCGATGTGATCAGCAGGTATGGCATGATCGTCACGTTCTTCGGAACAGGATTCGATGTCCCGATGCTGAAGAAGGCGTTCCCAAGCGTGCCGTTCGATCAGATCCATCTCGATCTCTGCCCGACGCTGAAACAGCTTGGAATACGAGGCGGATTGAAACGGATCGAGAAACAGATGGGCATCGCAAGGGGCGACGATACGGAAGGGCTCGACGGCCGCGACGCGATCTACCTGTGGCGCTACTACCAGCGTGGCGACGACAAAGCTCTTGAGACATTGATCGCGTACAACAAGGAAGACGTAGTCAATCTTGAGACACTGGCGGAGATCGCCTACAATCGCCTTCGCGCAGGCGCCCTTCGAGAAGCAGGCCTAAGCGAGAGCTTCGGCCGACTTTGAGAACCCTTCAAGCGCAGTTTTAAGCTCTGCGTCTCCGATGTCTTTATGCAGGACAGCTCGCAGGCGGTGCTTGTCGAATGGCAAGGTGCGGACACCATGCTTCTCAAGCTCATTCATCCACTCTTCTGCAGTGCGAACGGTGTTCATCACCAAGATATTCGTAGGAGCATCGACGGGGTCGATTCCGGGCAGTCCTGCGACATGCCCTGACAAGGCCTGAGTGCGCTCATGATCCTCGGTCAGCCTTTCAACCATTTGGGTCAGGCTGACGATCCCGCAGGCGGCGAGAATTCCGGCCTGTCTCATTCCTCCACCCAGGCGTTTTCGCCAGAAAGCTGCCTCGGTGATGAAGTCGCTGGGGCCGCAGAGCAGAGAGCCGATCGGGGATGCCAGGCCTTTGCTCAGACAGAAATTGGCTGTGTCAACCAGACCTGTGATCTCCTTGATGTCGACCCCGAGGGCCGCGCTCGCGTTGAACATCCTCGCGCCATCAAGATGAACCCTGATTCCAGCCTCATCGGCTGCTTCCTTCAGCGCCGCAGGTTGTGAGACCGTTGTGACCGCTCCTCCGTGACGGTTGTGGCTGTTCTCCAGACAGACAAGGGTTGTGCCGGGCGTGTGCTCACTTCGGGTCAGAACTGTTTCGCTCAACTGCTGAGGCGTAATCGTGCCGTCTCGTGTCGGCAGTCCTCGCGTAATGACGCCGCTGAAGATGGCTGGCCCGCCTCCCTCGTACCAGATCATATGTGCCTGATCCTCAAAGATCACGGAATCGCCGGGATTGGTGTGAGTCGCAAGCGCGCACTGGTTGCCCATCGTGCCGCTCGGCATGAAGAGCGCCGCTTCCATTCCGGTCATTTCCGCGGCCAAGGATTCGAGTCTGCCGACGGTCGGGTCTGTCTCCAGGACGTTGTCGCCGAGCTCCGCATCGGCCATCGCCCGATACATTTCTGGCGTCGGCTTTGTTACAGTGTCGCTACGAAGGTCGGCGGTTCGGCTCATTTCAGGTGCTCGGTGAAAAATTCTAAGGATCGCTCGCGGATCTGCTCCCAAGCAGGGAGGGTGAAGCTGTGGCCCTCACCGTGGAGGACGACAATGTGCGCCTCGCTTCCGGCAGTTTTCAGCTTTTCGTGGAGCTCCAGGCTCTGGCCGCAAGGGACAACATCATCTTTGTCGCCATGAATAATCAGCATCGGCGGTGCCTCTGCTGTCACATAATTGACCGGGCTGGCATCGCTGTAGCCTTCAGGATTCTCTGCAAATGAGCCGCCCATAAACTGCTCCAGAAACGAGAGGCTGATATCGAAGTGCTGGTCCTGTGGATTGGTCAAGTCGGTTATCCCGCAGATATTGACAACTGCATTCAGCGACTCTGCCGGCTCCTCAACATCGAACCCTTTTTTACAGAGCCCCATCATCGTCGCCAGGTGACCACCAGCGCTGTTGCCTAATACAGCGATGTTATCTGGGTCAATCTTATACTGATCAGCGTTTGCCTTGATGTGCCTCAGGAACGACTGACAATCTGCGACAGCCGCGGGGAAGGGATAGAGCGGCGCTAGGCGATAGGTGATGCATGCAGTTGCGAATCCATTATTGGCGTACCAGGCAGCCTCTTCCCGCCAAGACTCCTTCTCGCCAGAGATCCAGCCGCCTCCATGAATCAGGATCACGAGGGGCGCCCGATCATCGGGTGCGATCAGGTCAAAGGCAAGCGGGCCGCCAGGGCCATTCCATTTCTGCTCAGTCAAGACTCTCAAGGCGGACCATTTTACACAGCGTTCTTTGCCAGAATGGAACCAATGAGTCTTCATGCAGCGGTACTGGCCGGAGCCGGCGCCCACGGCCGAACCTGGGCAAAGACCCTCTCTTCGTCAAATCGAACCCAACTCGCTGGCTGGGTCGATCCTCGGGATGGGGCCGTTGAGTCCTCCTGCGAGGAGCTGGGGTTGAGCGGTGTCCAGTCATTTTCGAACGTGACTGAAGCGATCTCCTCTCTCAAACCTGACTTTATTGTCGATGTGACGCCTCCCGATGTCCACTGCGAGACGGTCTGTGCCGCTCTTTCTGCAGGGATTCCGGTGCTGGGAGAGAAGCCGATGGCTGCGAGCATGGAGCAGGCAGCCAAGATGGTCAAGGCGAGCGAAGATGCCGGAAAGCTCTATATGGTGAGCCAGTCTCGCCGCTACAACCCTCAAATCTGCGGCTACCGAGACCTGGTCCGCAAGCTCGAGGGCGCAGCCATCCTCAACGCGGACTTCTTTATCGGGGCCCACTTTGGGGGATTCCGTGATGAGATGCCGAGCCCCCTGCTGCTCGATATGTCGATCCATACGTTCGACCAGGCCCGTTTCCTGCTCGATGCCGATCCTGAATCGGTCTACTGTGAGGAGTTCAATCCTGGCTGGAGCTGGTACAAGGGCGACGCCTGCGCAAACGCGCTGTTCGGCATGTCAGGCGGATCTCGGTTCGCTTTTCGGGGCTCCTGGTGCTCAGATGGCCTGATGACTTCGTGGGATTCCGAGTGGCGCGCTATCGGCCCGAAGGGAACGGCGATCTGGGACGGCGATCTCGATCTGAGGACCGAGACGGTGCATCAGGCTGACGGCTTCTTCAGCAAGGTGAACCACCTTCGTCCTAAGGTCTCCTCCGATGGATTCTTGACCGACTTTCATGGCAGCCTCAGCGAGTTTCTCGACGCTATTGACTCGGGAAGCACACCGCAGGGCGAGTGCCACGACAATATCAAGAGCCTGGCGATGGTGTTCGCAGCGCTGAAATCCTCGAAAGAGGGCCGACGTGTCGCGATTGACGAAGTGATGGTCTGATCAGGCTAGGGCTGCAAGAAGCTCTTCGGTCTCATTGACCGAAGCACCGAATGTCTCTGCGGCCCAGACTGCCTCTGACTCTTCCATGATCAGGGGCGGTTCGAACCGGATCACTTTCGGGTTGTTCAGCGTGTAGGCTGCAATCAGCCCGCGCTTGGTCATCTGGCCGACAACAAGCTCGCCGACCTCGTCCTGAGCGAATTCGACGCCGAGCATGAGTCCGCGGCCGCGGACCTCTTTGATCAGAGGCGAGTCTTTGACTGCATCTTCGAGAGCGCCTTTCAGAACAGCACCGATACCGACGGCCCGTTCGCAGAGTCCCTCCTCTTCGATCACCTCGAGCGTGGCCATAGCCGCTGCGCATGCCATCGGATTGCCGCCAAATGTCGACGTGTGCAGGAGAGGGTTCTCGCCGTAGACCTTGTCGAACACCTCCTGCGTGCAGAGTGTCGCGCCGATCGGCATCACACCGCCGCCGAGCGCTTTCGCAAGGCACATGATGTCTGGCACTGCGCCGTCGTACTGACAGCCGTAGAGGGTTCCTGTGCGGGCCATGGCGGTCTGAACTTCGTCGAAAATCAGGAGTGCTCCGGCTTCGTCGCAGGTCGCTCTCAGCTCGTTCAGATACCCATCTGGAGGAACGATGATGCCGCCTTCGCCTTGGATCGGCTCGACGATCATCGCTGCCGTGTCAGGGCCGATTGCGGCCTTGGCTGCGGCTGCATCTCCAAACTCGACAAACGAGACGCCGGAGAGCAGCGGCTGGAATCGTTCCTGAAACTTCTCGCGCCCAGTAACAGATAGGGAGCCGAATGATTTGCCGTGATAGCCGTTGTGAGTAGAGACGAATACCTTGCGGCCGCTGGCGGCTCTGGCTAACTTAAGTGCGGCCTCTACTTATTCGGTGCCCGAATTAGAAAAGAAGACGAGGTCGAGATCTCCGGGTGCTGATTCTGCAAGCTTTTGGGATGCGTTGGCGGTCGTCTCGTTGAAAAATGCCCGGCCAGAAAGCGGCATTTTGTCCAGCTCGTTCTTGACAGATTCGACAACTTTGGGGTGTTTGTGGCCCAGGTTGAAAACGCCGTATCCACCCAAGCAGTCGAGCATCTTGCGGCCGTTGTGATCGTAGAGCCAGCACCCCTCGGCGTTGGTCTCGACGCCAAACCCTGCAAAGGCCATCAGGCGGCCCAGATAGGGGTTTACGTGGTCGGTGTACTTCTCAACGACTTGACCGTGCAGCTCGTCCGGGGTCATGGCTCTCAGTATATAACAGAGTCAGCCCTCGCGAGGGCCATGCCGGCAGGAAGCAGCTCTACTGTCTCGATTCTGGTCAGCCGATCGAGCAGCTTCTTCAGATAGTCAGAGCTGATCGGGCCCCATCCCTCATCATCAAGACCGTGCGCATTGAAGATCATCCAGCCGGAAGGCTGCTTTAGGAGCTTGTCGATTTCGCTGTCGAGAAATCGCTCGGCATTCTCCGGGCCGAAGCTGCTGCAGGTCAGACGTTTTAAGCCCTTGTGAGGCAGAGGGTTGAAGGCTGAATAGCCTGTCCGCAGAGCTCGGACCTGTGTCCCCACAAACTCTTCGATGAGCTTGTTTGAAGCGTTGTAAGGGAAGTTGAAGACCGCTTTGCTGCGATCAAATCCCTTCAGGTGCTCGTCGAACTCATCTAAGCAGGCACGGACCAGATCGATGGCCGATGTGAGGGGCATCTCGGTGAGGTTGGCGTGCCGATAGCCATGCGGCATGATCTCGTGGCCGCGCTCCTTAGGCTCGTTCCAGAGCGCCCAATCGGCCTGCTGCTCCTTGATGATTTAGTCATCCGTGATTCTTGGTGGCGATGATGTTGAGGCAGGCTTTGAGCCCAAAGGACTCGTGAATCTCTGCAGTCTTGGTGAATGACTTTTCAAAGCCGTCATCAAAACTGAGTGTGATGAGATGTGGCTTCTTAACCTCGACTGGAAGGAGGCTCGCTTCGGCTGCAGCCCCTGCTCCTGCAAGGAGATCCCGTCGCGACAGTTTCATGAGAGAACTATGACATGAAGCCGACCAGGCAAAAACACGGGGAAGTTTTGTCAGGATACGTGGAAAACAGACCGATAGAGGACATAGAGATGTCGACAATGTGGATAGCAGTAGTGGATCCGAATTCCGGTGTTGGCTTGGCAGCAGGCCTTGGCCTTCTCGCTTTTTGGGGCGTGGCGGGCGCTGCGATCTGGTGGTTTTCTCGTCGGCGTCGGCAGCATCCCCACAGCCGCTGAGTTTTTGTCCCGGTTCGGTCCGAGTTGATCAGGCCTAGAGCCTGGTATATTGCTCACTCTTCCGTCCGGACGTAGCTCAGTGGATAGAGCACTGGTCTTCGGAACCAGGTGTCGGGGGTTCGAATCCCTCCGTCCGGGCCAAGCTCCCCCTTAGATTCAATTGAACCTGCCAATCTAGCCCTTGTACAACTTAATGTAAAAGGGCCAGGCATTCAG
>JALGXY010000389.1 GCA_029824495.1 Fimbriimonadia bacterium | reverse complement strand
CTATTGCGAAGATACAGAGCTCTGCCACAGGCTCTGGAATCACGGCATGATCATGTGGGTGCGGACGGCGGTCTTCGAGCATGAACTCGGCGCCAGTTCGGATGGCACGCGCTGGGAGGCTGTCGCCCGATACAACTACGGCAAAGAGCTCTACTTCAGAAAGCACTTTGGACGGTGGAAGTCGCTGATCTGCCTCAAGCTGAACCGGCAAGGCGCCTTTATCCGACTGCTAATCTGGGGCCTGCCCACCCTGTTTACTCTCGGGCTGATCCCGCGATTCAGGAGCCAGGCTCTTCTGTGGATTCGGGTTCTTTTTGCGCCGATTTCTGGTCCGGCCGATCCGCGTAGTACGCGTCGATAACCTGATCAGGATCACCGTCCATTTTGATCTTGCCATTTTCAAGCCAGAGGCATCGATCTGCCGTCCGCCTGATCGAATCCATCTGGTGAGATACGAACAAGATCGTGCCGCCTGCGGCTCTGAACGACTCAATGTGGTTGTAGCACTTCTGCTCGAATGCGTAGTCCCCAACGGCAAGCACTTCATCGACGATCAGAATCTCGGCATCAACATGGGCGGCGATCGCAAACCCTAAGCGCGCCTGCATGCCGCTCGAATAGCTGCGCACCGGGGCATCGATATGCTTGTGGAGCTCCGAGAATTCGACGATCTGGTCGATCCTCTCCGTCGCTTGCGCCCTGGTCAGGCCCAGGATCATAGCGTTGAAAATGATGTTCTCCAAGCCTGTCAGGTCTGGATGGAAACCCGCCCCGAGCTCGAGAAGAGGCGCGATCCTGCCGCCAACAACCACCTCGCCTGAGGTCGGTTTGTAGACACGGGCAATCAGTGAGAGCAGCGTGCTCTTGCCGGCGCCGTTCCTTCCGATCAACGCTGCACACTGTCCCTTGGGAATCTCGAGACTGAGATCATCGAGCACCTTCAAGTGCTCGAGCCTCCGCTTCTTCCACCAGAGGAGTGCAGTCTTGATCGAGCCGGTTCCAGAATGGCTCAACAGGAACTCTTTAGTGACGCCCTTCAGCTCAATCGCATTCTTCATGGGCGCTCCACGAATCTCCATTTCATCCGGTTGAACACCCAGTAGCCAAAGACCAAGAGCCCGAAGCAGACGACGACGCTCATCCAGAATTGAGGCCACAAGAATGGCAGAGGCTGCAGGACTTCCCCATCCCCCACGTGCACCTGTGTCGGGGGCAGCAGGGTTCGACGATAAGACGTGACCAGCATCGCGACCGGGTTCAGGTGATACAGGTTGAACATCAGGTCAGCCGTTGCCCCCTTTAAGCCGGCCCTCACCTGCTCGCTAAAGTACATGACCGGAGTCAAGAAGAAGAGGAGGTAGAGCATCACGCTCACCACATACTTCACATCTTCATAGAAGACATTGAGGGCAGAAATCAGAAACGCGGCTCCGCATGAGAAAGCGAAGGTCTGCACGAGAACAACCGGCAAAAACGCGATCCGCCAGGTGAAGGGCGAGTCGATGAATCCGCTCTTGCCGTACATCACAAACAGATAGCCAAAGAAGACCAGCAAAGAGAGAATCAGATGAATGAAGTTGCTGATCACCGAGGCGAGCGGCAATATCTCACGCGGGAAATAGACTTTCTTAACGACAGGCAAGGAGACGATGACCGACTGAGCAGAGTCGAGGATTGCCTGATTGACGAACAGAAAAGGCAGATAGGCCGCCAGCACGTAGGCGCTGAAGTTCGGAGTGCCGTTCTTGAGGAAGACCTTAAATACGACTGTCATCACAGCGACAGTCACAAGCGGGATCAACAGAGACCAGAAGAAGCCGAGTACAGAGTTCTTGTAGCGTATCTTGAGCTCTCGCTCAACCATCGCAGCAAGAAGCTCACGAAATCGCCAGAGCTCTTTAAGCTCGCTCAGCACTTGGAGTCTCTCCTCCGCATCATGCTTCTGCCTGAGCCGCCTCGATCGCTCTAGCTGTCTCTTCGTCCCCTGCGACGTCCGGCAGAT
>JALGXY010000388.1 GCA_029824495.1 Fimbriimonadia bacterium | reverse complement strand
GCAGCGCGTTCGAGGTGAGCAGATCATGAAGAGACAGATCGTTATTACGGGAGCCTCGAGCGGCATCGGCTTGGCTGCAGCGCAGTTGTGCAGCGAGTTTGAGGACGTCAAGCTGATTCTAGTTTCGCGACGCGGATCAGAAATCGATGGTGCCGTATCGATTAAGGGAGACGTGACCGACCCGGCCACCGCAGCGGCTGTGGCGGATGAGGTCGAACCAACCGGCGAAATCGTCCTAGTGAATAATGCCGGCATCGCTCCCGTCGGGCTGTTTGAAGAGCAAGATTTTGCTGAGTGGAGTCGTGGAGTCGATGTCAACCTGACGGGAGCCATGCGGATGACTCATCCTCTTCTGCCCAAAATGAAGCAGGCGGGGCAGTCGCGCATCATCAATCTGCTGAGCATCGCGTCGGTTCAGTCCTTTCCTGGGGCGGCCGTCTACTGCGCCACGAAAGCAGGGCTGCTGAGTTTTGGAAACGCGATCAGCGCGGAAGCTCGAAACGACGGCGTTATGGTGACTGCTATTCTTCCAGGCAGCGTCGACACGCCTCTATGGGACCCGATGGATCAGCACCCTCCGCGCGAAGATATGATGCCTGCCAGTGCAGTTGCCGAAGCCATTGTTGGCGTAATTAAGTCGCCCCGAGATCGCGTGATCGAGAGAATCGACCTGATGCCGCCCAAGGGAATCCTCTAGGCTAAAACTGGCGTTCCCTGGAGCTCTGCCGTAGCGTTGGGCACGAAGTCATCGTACACCGGAAGGTAGTACGCCCATTCGTCTCTCTGAACAGCCCGTACATACTGCTGCAGCGAGATATAGGGGATGAATTTCGGCCGTCTGGGCCTTGTCATCAGCTTCATATTGGCCTGCTTTGGGGTCTTGTCTCCCTTGCTTAAATTACATCGGCGGCAGCAGGCCACCAGATTTTCCCACGTGTGTGGTCCACCCATCCAACGCGGAACGACATGGTCGATTGTCAGATCCCGTTTTGTGCCGCAGTACTGGCATTTGTAGCCATCGCGCGCCAGAACCGAATGACGGGAGAGTCGAAGGGTGGGCATCGGTCTCTTGACCTGATAGCGCATCTTCAATACGGAAGGTGCGTTGAACAGAGACTCGCTTGTCATGATGTCCGCCTCACTCTTGTGCAGGACATCGACTTTGCCGTTGATGATCAAGGCAAACGCTCTGCGGAAGTCGCAGACGTTAAGCGGCTCGTAGTTGGCGTTCAGCAGAAGAACTTCGCAGCGAGCCATCAGACTGCGCACTCCTTCTGCAGTGTCGGGGCCTTGAACAAAACAGGGCCTGCACACGAAAATGTGCAGGCCCTGTCAGCAAGGCAAGATGAAACGGTGCGGGGGCGTATCATCACGTCCGTCCACACCATCGGCCATATCTGGCGTATGGGCTCCTTGGATTTAGGCATCTTGCTTCTTCTTTATACACGAATGGGGAGGGCGTTTTGCGTCAACGGTTATCAGAACTCGAGGAATGGCCGCGCCGGAAGGCTCTGCCTGCGCGTCTGAACGGTAGAATGGCTGCATTACTGCAGGGCGGCAGGAAGCGGCCCTGATAGATGCCCAAGGAAGGGTCAGGTTCATGGAAGTTCTGAGAATTCGCGGAGGAAATCCGCTCGAGGGTGAAATCAACATTGCCGGCAGCAAGAACGCTGCATTGGCTCTCCTGTCAGCGACTCCTTTGGTTGATGGCGTTGTCACCTTTACCAACGTGCCAGAGATTGCTGACATAGACATCAAGTTGATGCTTCTTCGCAGCCTCGGTGCCAAGGCTGAACGAGAAGGGTCGGTTGTTCGAATCGACTGTTCGGACATTACAAAGCTTCAGCCGGACGACGTCACCATGCGTCCAATCCGAACCTCTTTCTATCTGCTTGGCCCTCTGCTGGCTCGTTTCGGCTTTGCGACTCTTCCGGCACCTGGCGGCTGCAAAATCGGGGCTAGACCTGTCGACTTCCACCTGAAAGGCCTCGGGCAGATGGGCGCT
>JALGXY010000387.1 GCA_029824495.1 Fimbriimonadia bacterium | reverse complement strand
CGACATCCTCAACCGCAGCCAAGAGATGAATATGGAGAAGTTCATTCAGGGTGGCGGAGGCTATGTCGGCATCCATGCAGCGGCGGACACAGAATATGAATGGGACTGGTACGGCAAGCTGGTCGGCGCCTACTTTAAGAGCCATCCTGCAATTCAGGAGGCCACCGTGATGGTGCTCGATCGAAAGCACATCTCCACAAAGCACCTGCCCTCTGATTGGGTTCGAAGAGATGAATGGTATGACTACCGGGCTCGACCGGCAGATGATGTTCATATTCTCTGCAAGCTGATGACCACCAGCTACACCGGCCATACGATGGGGCTGAACCACCCGATCGCCTGGTGCCACGAATATGATGGCGGGCGAGCGTTTTATACGGGCGGAGGGCACACGAAAGAGACTTTTTCCGAGCCGGATTTTATGAAGCACGTGCTGGGCGGGATCCTCTGGGCGGCCAAACGAGCCGACTAGATGAGGCTCTTTTCTGCTGAAGAGGTCCGGGCAGGTCTTCCTTTCCCGGAGCTGGTCGATGACCTGAGGCTTGCCTTTCAAGGGTCGATGACAGCCCCTGCACGGGGCCACTTTAACCTGCCGAATCCCCCCGATGGAGAGGACACGGTTCTGCTGGTGATGCCCGCCTGGCAGGCAGGCAAATATGCGGGGGTCAAGACGGTCACAGTCTCTCCCGAGAACGCCAAGCTCGGCGGCCCGGCAATCCTCGGCGTCTATTCGCTGATCAATGCCAGAACCGGCGAACCACTGGCGATTCTCGATGCCCCGATGATCACAGTTCGGCGCACAGCAGCAGCCTCTGCGCTCGCCTCGACCTATCTTTCCCGCCCTGACTCACGGTCGATGCTGATGATCGGAACCGGCGTTTTAGCGCCTCATTTCATTGAAGCTCACCGCTCTGTACGACCTATTGATAAAGTGTGGGTATGGGGCCGAAACCTCAACAAAGCGAAGGACTTGGCGGATGCCTGCGACGCAGAGCCGGTGGAGAACATTGCAGATATCATCGGCGAGGCCGACATCGTCACGGCGGCGACCATGTCCCCAGATCCGCTGATCCTTGGCGAGCAGCTTGTTCCAGGTCAGCACATCGACCTGATCGGCGCCTATCGGCCTGACCGAAGAGAGGCCGACGACGAAGTGATGCGCCGGGGCACCCTGTTTGTCGATACGTTTGAAACGGCGACAGAAGAGACCGGAGACATTGTCATCCCGCTCAAGACTGGCGTGATCACGCAGGCCGACCTCAGGGCTGAAATGGCAGATCTCTGCACCGGCCGCCACCCCGGCAGGCGCACCGATGACGAAATCACCGTCTTCAAATCGTGCGGCAGCGCTCTTGAGGATCTGGCAGCCGCGATTCGTGTTTGGGAAGCGAGCCAGGCATGAACCTGCGGGGCCGGTTTGATGCAGTCCGGCTCTATCAGGTGCTGCGCGTGGTGCAGGGCCTGCTCTTTGGGATCGCTGCTGCCCTGAACCCGGTCTATCGCATCGAAACTGTCGGTCTGGATGCATTTCAGCTTGTTATCCTCGGCACGATCCTCGAAATCACAATCTTCTCCTGCGAAGTGCCGACCGGGGTCGTTGCAGACACGGTCAGCCGCCGGCTCAGCGTCATCATTGGCTACGGCCTCTATGGCATCGCTTTTCTCGGCATGGGTTTGATGCCGTTCTTCGGTGCAATTGTTGCCACCGAAGCTCTTCGCGGCCTCTCGGAGACCTTTATCTCGGGGGCCCAGGAAGCGTGGCTGACCGACGAGATCCCACACAGCAGCCAGCCAGAGCGATCGGCAGCAGACCTGATCGTTCAGGGCTCTCAGCTCAGCATGGGTGGACGGTTTGTCGGTGTCTGGATCGCTTCGGCTCTCGGTCTGATCTCTCTGGCCACACCTCTGATCGCAGCCGGTGTTGGGTTCGTCATTCTCTGCTTCGCACTGTGGGCGACCATGCCAGAGGACGGATTCGACCGAGGCGCGCACAAAGGTGCGAAGCGCCAGGCATTCTTCG
>JALGXY010000386.1 GCA_029824495.1 Fimbriimonadia bacterium | reverse complement strand
TCGAACTCATCACTTTCGAGGCCGAGCTCAAGTTCATCATTGATGTCATCGAGGTGCATTTTTCCACCGACGACAAATCCGTCACCCGTGCGGATGATATGCGGCTCATCTTCGTCGTATTCGTCGATGATTTCGCCGAACACCTCCTCGACAATATCCTCGATCGTGACAATGCCGGCTGTGCCGCCAAACTCATCCTGGACAACAACCATCTGGGTTCGCGTTGCCTGCATGTCCTCGAGAAGATCGTGCAGAGCCTTGTTCTCTGGAACAGCCATCGCTGGGCGCAGAAGATCGGCGAGCCCTACCGAAGAAGACTCAGTGACGATCGCTTTCAGGATGTCTTTTGCATGGACGATTCCGACGATCTGGTCCTCATTCTCTTCGTAGACCGGCAGTCGGGAGTGGCCCGATTCGACAGCTTCTTTGGCCGCATTGCGCAGGGATTCGTCGATGGCGACGCGTGTGACGTCAACCCGGGGCGTCATGACTTCGCGCGCAACCGTGTCGCCAAATTCGAAAACGTTGTCGAGAAGGTCCGCCTCCTCCTCTTCGATCTCGCCGCTCTCTTCGTACGATTCGACCAGCGTCTTGATCTCTTCTTCAGCACGGTTGGCGATGGCAAACGTTGGATTGGCGCCGAACCGTTTTGTGATGATTCCTGCTGCCAAAGGCAGAAGCCTTGCTGGGATGCCAAAAACCATTCCGGTGACCTTGATGAAGCCGTAAAGGCTGAGAGTGGTCCGGATCGGATGGGTCAGGGCGTAGTTCTTTGGGATGAGCTCACCGATCAGCAGGTTTACGGCTGCAGCTGGAATCGCGATGATTGCTGCTGCGGCGAGCAGCGCTCCTATTCCTGCCAAGCCGACTGATGCTTCTAGCCAGGTGCTGAAGGGAACAGCAGGCACAAAGCAGAGGATGATCATCCAGGCGCGCATCGTCTGGCTGCCGATCTCTGAAGAGGCTGCGAAGAGGCCTTTGCCTTCGATCAGCTCCTCAAGCCTGTTCTGTCCTTTAGTGTCGTTGATCGCCTTGACGTGCATCGACTGGAGAACATCTACTGCGGTGACAGCGGCATTGAAGACGCTGTTCAGCAGGATCACCGCAACGATTGCTGCGATGGACAGTGTGATGAGACCTGATGAGGGGCCTGGGGTCTGAGCAGCAGCGGACAGCCATACAACGGTTATCGTTGCGGGAAGAAACACGAGAGCAGAAGCACCTGCTCCTGCCAGTCCGATTCCGGCTCGTTTCTCTTTCCCAGCTGAACGCCGCCTGCGTTCTAACGGGTCACTCTTCATTCGTGGCTTTGTGGTTTGCCGCTCCTATTTTGGCATGAACCCGAAAGAGAGCAGGCCAAGAATGATTCCAACGCTTGCTCCCAGCACCAATTCGAACACAGAGTGGATCTTCGCTTCCCACCTGCTTTGGGCGATGATCGCTGCCAAAAGCACCGCAATCAGACCGACCAGAAGGTTGTCGACAAGGAAGAAAGTTGAAGTGGCGAGGAAGAAGCCGATGGCCGAGTGGCCGGAGACCAGACCACCTTGAAGGATGCTTCCGTGCTTCCCTAAACCTTTGCCGATGATCACCACAAGGAAGACCATGGAGACCCCAACAGCGAGCCTGGCGGCGACGGGCATTCCAAAGGTCTGCCCGGTCAGGCTGATCTTCAGCCTCTCCCACTGGTCATCACCAATAGCGATCAGTGAGCCGACAATGATCGCCATGATCGTGGTGACCAGAACCGCCCCTGCTCCGATATCTTTAGCATGCTTGGCGAGCGGGTGATATCGGGGAGAGACCAGATCGACCGTCGCCTCGATAGCGCTGTTGAACATCTCAGCGACCAGAACAAAGGTGATCATAAAGAGCAGGATCAAGATCTCCCGAATCCTGAGATTGAGGATGACTGCGCCGAGCACCGTGACAAGCGCCACAAAAAGGTGGATGCGCATGTGCCGCTGCGTGCGGAACGTCTGAATCACGCCGCGCAACGCTGCCTGGAACGGCTCCATCGGGGTCTTGTTCTTAGGCATCGTCTTTCGTGTGGGGCTGTGATTCCCAGCTCTGGTCTTCTTTGATCCCGACTGCGGCTGCCGCCCGGTTCATTTCCACAACCATTCTGCTCAAATCCTCTTCAGTATGGTCATCAAAGCCAGCAAGATGAAGGGCACCATGTATGGCGAGGAATGCCGCTTCGTGTGAGAGAGGCACTTGGCGCGCCGAAGCCCCCCTCTCGACAAAGCCGATCGCAATAGCAATATCGCCCAATTCTCCCTCTGCAAACTCAGGGGCAGGGAACGTGAGTACATCGGTTGACTCGTCAACCTGCCTGGTGCTCTGATTGAGCTGATGCATCTCTTTGTCAGAGATGATCAGAATGCTGATCTCGCCATAAAGCTGATGAGCCGTGCAGACGGCAGCGACACCCTGCTTGATGATCTCAAGCGGGATTCGTCGGTTCGATCGGTTCTGGACGGTGATGCTGGTCCGACTCTTCATCTTCCGTCTCCTGGCCGGGATAGTCGATGCGCTGGTGGCGCGTCGCAGAAAGGACGTGCGAGAACGAGGACTTGATGTCGCTCAGATCTCGGAACGTCAAGGTGCACTCATCGAGCTGACCATCAGCCTGAGAAGCAGCGAAAATACGGTCGATCAGATCGTCGATGCTCTGATCAGGTTTCAGGGTTCGGCTCGCCGCCTCGATCATGTCCGCCAGGTGGAGGATCGCTGATTCGCGGGTCTGTGGCTTCGGTCCTTTGTGGCGGAATCGCTCTTTTGTCTCGTTCGGGTCGAGGTGCGGGTGCAGCTCGAGCTCCTTATTCAAGAAGTAGCCAACCACCATCGTTCCGTGATGCTGTTCAATGCCGTCAAGGATGATCTTCGGCAGCTTGTGCCGCCGGCCCATCTCCATGCCCTCACTGACGTGTCCTCGGATCAGGCGGGCGCTCATGCTCGGCTCAAAATCGTCATGGCAGTTGTGCCCGGACTGATTCTCGATAAAGCAGGCTGGCCGCAGCATCTTGCCGATGTCGTGGAACATGGCCATTGCTCGACAGGCGACCGGGCTGGCACCGATCGACCGCGCGGCTGCTTCACTGAGATTGCCCACCATAATCGAGTGGGCATAGGTGCCGGGCGCTTTGATGCAGAGCTCGTGTATCAGAGGGTGGTCTGGACCACACAGCTCCAGCAGGCTCCAGTCGCTGGTGATTCCCAGCATCTTTTCGACAACGGTTGAACCGAGCCAGAAGAGACTGGCCGCCATCACAGCTCCAACGGCGCCCCAGACAATGCTCTCGCCGATCTGGATCGAGCTGAATCCGATCACTGCCGCTGTGGAAGCCGCCGCAACCGCCTGCACGACGATTAGTATGGAGACGGCCCGCAGCAGGTGACTTCGTCGCTTAAGAGGGCTGATGAGGTTGGCTGCCGCAGAAGCACAGATCCACGCTGGCAACAGAACATAGGATTCAGTGACGCCTGCCATGCCGAGCAGGAGGGTTGTGACTGTCACTCCGATCACGGAGACAGGTGCCCCGAGCATAACGGCCGCAAGCATCGCCTGAGCCGAAAGCGGTGCGATGAAAAGGAAAGACTGAGCTGATTCTGTTGTGCCGACAACACGGACAACAAGCTGCGCACCTGCAGCACCGACAAACATCGCCAGCGCCAGGGCACGTTCGGCCTGGGCAGGCGTTACCAGTCTGTTGGGAATCTTCCTGAGTGTCTGGCGGACAAGAATGCCTGTACCGAGACTGAGGGCGAAGAGCCCAACAATAATCAGGGGCTGAACGGGCCAGGTTTTGTGAAGAACGAGGACACCTGCCATTAATGCCGCTGCGGCAGCCCGCAACAGCATTGAGATGATGGTGTCCACCGCGCCCTCTCCTCGGATGGCACGGAGCAGACTCCCAAAGGGAGACTTCGTATGGCCCATAACACTCCCTCCCCGAGCTCAGCTCAAGGAGTCAATGAAACAAGAAAAATCAAAAACGACGCTTACGTCGTTGTCGTCGCCGCTTTTCGGACGGCTTTTCGTAATGAGCATGCTCCTTCAATTCTCGAAGGAGGCCGCTCTGCTGAATCTTCTGATTGAAGCGCTTGAGAGCGCTGTCAATCGATTCGTTTGGGTTCACAGTGACATGAATCAAAGTCGCAAAAATCCTCGGGAGAGATTGTACCCGCCAACTTAAAGAAGGCCTACTGACCCTCGACTCGGGGCGACGTGAACACGAATGAGGCGATGCCTCGACTGACCATTCTGGGGCCGTCTGAGTTCAAGCAGGTCGTAATCAGTGCGTCGTGGCCCTTGCGCTTTAGTCTCAGGGAGATGCCGAGGTCGTACATCACATGGCCCGACCCAGCAATGATCACCATCACCGGCTTATCGCCAACCCGCCAGGACATTGCATCGACAGCCGAAGTGGCCATCCCTTCATCCCAGGAGACCTGTGCAGCGTAGATATTCTCCATCTGCGGGCCTGTCACCGGGTGGCCGCCCATCATCGCTTCGAAAAAGGATCTGTGGTCACTGCTCTTCAGCCAGAGTTCAGGCGCCCAGCGGCGCTGCTCTTCTGTCAACACGCTCGGTCCTTTTCGGCCGATCTGTCTCACCCAGTCACGGGGCAGGTTGAGCGCAGTCATGCGGAGCTCATTGGCTCTGACAACGTCGAAAATCGGTTTGTACGCCTCATACGGAAAGCCCCACTGAGTCTGCCAGTTGGAGTTGGTGATGAACTCCTCCTCACTCCACCAGCCCTTGGTCCATGGGGCCAGATTCTTCTGGTTGTCCCGTGTAAACATTTCAAATCCGACAGTGACGTCGCGGCCAGCTTCGACCAGGGCCTGGATCACGGCAGCCTGCTGTTCGTGGTGAGCGAGCTGGTCGTGAGATTCTCCAACGAGGACAAAGCGGTAGCCCTCGGCTGCTTTGGCGATTTCGCTGACGTCAGAAGGCGTGCCATCGGACGTGTTAGTCCAGCCAGATTCAACCCGAACCTGGCCTTTCTCGCCGATCGGCAGAAGGTAGGGATCAGGCGTCTCGGCCTGGAACATGGTCAGAAGAGCGGTGATCATTTCCATGTATTTTGCGCTGCTGGTGAGGTCAGAGTCGCAGGTAACCTGACTTCTGTGCGTCTGATCGTCGGAATTGCTCTGATTTCCTGCCTCTTGGGCTGTGGATCTCCTGCAGAACCTGCTGCGCCGCCAGATGAGATCGAGACACCCGTCTTGACCCCTGACAATTCAGAAGCCGCCAGCAGCGAGACCGACGAGTCGAACCCGACCGGCTCGGCAGCAGAAAAGCTGCTTGAAGTGATGCGCTCGGGCAACACCCAAATTCTAGGAGCAATGTCGACGCTTCAAGAGGCCTCGACACAGGCGATGGAGCTTGGAAGCAGTCTTCCCGTTCAGTACGAGGTGATGGACGAGATCATCGACCTGATCAACAGCTCCGGGCAGTCGCTGGCTGAAGGTGTCGGTGATGTGCCGACACTCGAGGAGATTGAGCAGAGTTATGCTGCGGCAGATGATCGGCGCCTCAAGTGGATCGAGGCTGCTTCGGATGGATACATCGACATCAGGTCAGCCTACAATTTTGCAGACTCGATGAGCGAAGAAGACCCGCAGTTCGATGCACTTGCAGGTCTTCTTGATCTCGCATCTCAGGACATGGCAGACGCCGTCGATGCTCTGGGGGGTTCAGTCGATTAGCTGTTTCGCTGAGCGAAATCGCCCATAAACTGAGCCAAGGCTTCGACACCATCAATCGGGAAGGCGTTGTAGATGCTGGCTCGGCATCCACCTACTGAGCGATGGCCTTTGAGCTGGATCATCCCGTTTTCACCCGCTTCCTTGATGAACTCGCCGGTCAGGTCGTCGTTCGTCAGCACGAAAGGTACGTTCATGGTTGAGCGGAAAGGAAGCTGAGCGTGGCCGCCATAAAACCCGTTTGAGTTGTCGATCGCGCTGTAGAGCAGATCGGCCTTTGCCCGGTTGTTCTTCTCAACAGCTTCAAGCCCGCCTAATGAGAGCAGGTGTTTGAACACGAGGCCGCACATGTAGATCGCCCAGCAGGGAGGAGTGTTGTAGAGGGAGCCGGAGTCCGCCTGAACCTTGTAGTCGAGCATCGGCGGCAGATTCTCAGGGATTCGATCGAGAAGATCTTCGCGCAGGATCACCAGGGTTGTTCCGGCAGGGCCGAGATTCTTCTGTGCGCCAGCGTAGATCATCGCGTACTTCGATACGTCGAACGGCCGACAGCCGATGTTGGAGGACATATCGCAGACCAGATCCTTGCCGATCGAGGGATCAGCGCCGTAGTCGACACCCTGAATGGTCTCGTTCATTGTGAAGTGAACGAACGAAGCAGAATCTGAGTAGTCGAGCGAATTGAGATCAGGGCAGCGGTCGTAATTGAACTCTTTGGCGTCGTAGACGTTGTTGGCTGTGCCGTGCAGCTTGGCCGAAGCGATCGCTTTCTTGCCCCAAGAGCCGGTGGTGACATAGTCAGCCTCGCCGTGCATCAGGTTCATTGCCAGCATGGTGAACTGCAGGCTTGCTCCGCCCTGAAGGAAGAGAACTTTATAGTTGTCTGGTACACCGTAGACCGCGCGGCAGTCGGCTTCTGCCTGCTCGATGATCGAAGTGAACTCCTTCGACCGGTGACTCATCTCCATAACAGAGGTGCCCGAGCCCTGCCAGTTCAAAATGTCTTCTCGAGCTTGTTCGAGAACAGGGACGGGAAGGACACCAGGTCCGGCTGAAAAGTTGTAAACGCGATCGTAGGCGCTCATGTCGCCGGTTGTACCCGGCAGGTACCTTATGGCCTGATGAACAAGGCCGTTGTCCTATTGAGCGGGGGACTCGATTCGTCCACCTGCTTGGCCATAGCTCAAAGCAAGGGCTTTGAAGTCGCTGCATTGACAGTCGACTATGGGCAGAGGCATCATGCCGAAATCGAATCTGCAGATCGTGTCGTTGCTGCGCTCGGCGTGACCGAGCATAAAACGGTCAAAGTCGATCTCAGTTCGATTGGAGGAAGCGCACTGACTGATGCGATCGACGTGCCGAAAGACCGTGACGAAGCAGAGATGGCTGATGAGATTCCGATCACCTACGTTCCGGCGCGCAATACGATCATGCTGTCGGTCGCTCTTGGCTATGCCGAAGTCATTGAGGCCGATTCAATCTATATTGGTGTGAATGCGGTCGACTACAGCGGCTATCCCGACTGCCGACCAGAGTTTGTAGAGGCGTTTCAGACCTTGGCCAACCTGGCGACAAAGCGGGCGGTCGAAGGGCAGATGATCAGGATTGAATCGCCTCTCTTAATGCTGAAGAAGACGGAGATCATCGAGTGGGGGCTCCGACTGGGCCTCGACTATGGCCTGACCCACTCGTGTTATGACCCGACAGCTGACGGCAGAGCCTGTGGGCGGTGCGATGCGTGTCTGATTCGCAGTGCTGCTTTTGAGGAGCTGGGCCAGGTCGACCCGGTCTTGGAGCACCTGAGCCGATGAGCCGACTGCGAATCTCCGAAATCTTCTCGTCTGTCCAGGGCGAAGGCGGCTGGCTCGGTACACCCTCGACCTTTGTCAGGCTGTCTGGCTGCAATCTCCGATGCACCTGGTGTGATACGCCTTACGCAAGCTGGGAGCCAGAAGGCCCCGTTCGGTCGATCAGCGAGATTATCGAGCAGGTGGTTGAACTGAGCAATCAGCATGTCGTGATCACCGGCGGCGAGCCGATGCTGTTTGAACCGGTTGTTGAATTGACAAAGCGCCTGTCTGGGCTGGGCAAGATCATCACGATCGAAACGGCAGGGACAGTCAGCCAGCCGATTCGCTGCCACCTGATGTCGATCAGCCCGAAACTTTCGCATTCGACGCCCACAAAAGAGAAGGCTGGAGACTGGGCCGAGCGCCACGAAAAGGACCGGCTGAACATCGAGGTCTTGACGAATCTCATCGAGAACTACGACACGCAGCTCAAGTTTGTGGTGAATCCAGAAGGTGAGCATGACGACATCAAGGAGATCGAAGATCTTTTGGCAAAACTGCCTCATGTTGAGTCTGACCAGGTGATGCTGATGGCAGAAGGAACAGATCGTGAGGTGCTCGCCAGGCGAGAGCCGATGCTGCTTGAGGTTTGTATGGCTCGTGGCTGGCGGCTCACTCCTCGATTTCACATCAGCCTTTTTGGCGACCGGCGGGGTACATAGGAACAATGAAGTCGTTGGCTGCTCTCGGGATTCTGTTGATTGTGATTGGCTGCACGCCAAATGAGGCAGATCCGATCACTTCGACCGAGCCGGAAGCTCCTCAGTTGAGCGGGCTTGACGGCAAGATTTTGGGCGACTGGGACGGAACCCTGGAGATGGCAGAACCGGAGGAGGGCAGCAGGATGCCGATCAACGTTCCCACAGAAGGCATGGGCGGCAACACCTTGAATCTGACCTACGAGTCTGAGCAGCGCCGGTTCCTCCTCTCAACTTATGGAATTGAGATTAAGGGCGTTTGGGAGGTCTACGACACCAATCTCACCCTGACTCCGGAAGACGAAGAGTCTGTGGCTGACTACTTTTTCAACGAGGATTCGAAAATCGTCTTGATTATTGAAGAGGCCGGCGATTCGATCTCTTGGCCCTCTGACGATGGGTCGAATATTCTGTTTACACGGCCCGTTACTGAGCCGGAGGCGGAGTAGTCACGATGGAGCCGACAAGGGAGTCGTACCTCCACATCTCGTCTGAACAGAAGCTCATCTTCTATCTTCTGATGGCCGCCAGTATCGGCTATCTCATCTGGCAGATTTGGGCCAGAGTCAAGGTCTGGCGATCCGGCCGAAAGAATGAAGGCCGCACTCTTGGCTGGGAAGGGTTAAGATCGGTTGTCTTAGGGCAGCGAAAAGTCCAGAACAGCCGGCCAGATTCTGGTGCACCGATGCACCTGATGATCTTCTACGGATTCATGTCGCTTGTCTTGGCGACCACGCTGCTCAGCATCGCCGAATACGGGCACATCATCGGTATCCGCAACTTCCACACAGGCGGCTACTATCTCGCTTACGAGACAGTTTTCGATCTGATGGGCTTGATGCTGCTGATCGGGCTGATCTGGGCCGGCGTTCGGCGTTGGCATCTGGCATCCGTGCACGGAACCCCGACTGTTGATGCTGAGACGGGGCGGCCAAATCGAACAGTGAACCCGCTCAGCTATGAAAAAGGTGATCGCCTCGGTCTGTCGCTGC
>JALGXY010000385.1 GCA_029824495.1 Fimbriimonadia bacterium | reverse complement strand
GGCGCCAGCCAAGTCTTAAGCCGGAGCAGCTGGTACTTGTTTGGCGGCGGCGTCCACTGCTGCCTTAATCCTGTGCCCTCACTCATACCCTCTTCACTCTTCTCCTACTTTACTCACGTCTGAACCAGCCTGTTCGCTGCACAAAGAGATGGGCCTTTCGATCAGATTCCGAAACATGGTCATCGCACATGCGGTATCCAGCTTCAGGTCCGGCACTTGGAGGGTTGTCGTGGCGAGGAAAGTCACTTGAGTCAAGCTGTGTTTTGGAGTTCATTGGGTGCAGTTCTGGGTGCGTTCACACCAGCGGCAGAACCCGTAGTTGACGGAAAGGTGATGGATCAGACTCCCGTCATCGACGGCCTCCTGGCTGTTGGCGAATGGGATGGCGCGATGAAGCAGTCCGGCTTCATCGATCCAGTCACAGGGCGCCTGACAGATGATCGAACCGACGTCTGGCTTGCGTACGACGCCGACAACATCTATGTCGCTTACTACTGCCACGATTCTCAGCCGGAAGGCATCGTAGCCAGAACAGAGCAGATCGGAGCAAATCCGGAAGGCGATGACCTAGTGATGTTCGGAATTGACCCATTCAATCGACGCTCGGAATCAGGCTCCTCGCGCTTTGGGGTCAACCCCAACGGTGTTAAGAACGAGGAGATTGCTGGCGGCCGATCGGCCAAGCGTGAATGGCGCGGCGAGTGGAGCGCTGCGGCGAGAATTACCGAGGATGGCTGGACTGCGGAAATGGCGATCCCATGGTCCGTGATGGATCTTCCGAAAGGCGAAGCACTGGATATGCAGATCAACTTTGGAAGGACTCAGCAGCGGACAAAGGTGACCAGCTTCTGGTCTGACCGCACCGAGCGTGACCTGCCTGAGCTGGATGGTGTCTGGAGAGGAGTGACACCTCCGAAGCTTAAGGCAGCAAATCGTCTCCAACTTCAGGGCTATATTGCACCGGAATACGATGAGGACGAGAGCCCGACGACCACGATTCGGTCCGGACTGGATGCTCGTTACAAAGTCTCCTCACAGATGACCGGCCTTGTCAGTCTCAGCCCCGACTTCCGCAACATCGAGCAGGAGATTGCTGGGATCGAGTTCACCAGAACCGAGAGATTTGTCTCAGACTCGCGACCGTTCTTCACAGAGGGCCAGTCATTCTTCAAGCTGACCGACCACTACTCGATCGGCAGGATGTTCCATTCTCGGAGAATCGACGACTTCGACATCGGTGGCAAATTCTACGGGTCGATCGACAGCCGAAATCAGATCGGAGCATTGGTGACACGCGAGGACAACAGCATTACCGATGGAGTCTTCAAGTTCAACCACCAGATCGATGAACGCAGCAATGCGAGCCTGTTCGGCACAATACGAGACCAGGAAGGCGGCCCGGATGAAGAGGTCATTGGCGGAAGCGTAGAACTCTCGAAAGGTCACTGGGGCGTGAGTTATGTCCATGCCGATCGAAATTTCGACGGAGGAGACGCTCAGGCAGAATCCTACTCTCTCTCCTACAGCATCCCCAAGTCATTCACGATCATCCGAAGAACGCGGGCCGACAAGAACTTCCGACCTGAACTCGGACTGGTCAGCTTCGACAACAGGGAAGGAGCTTACGTCTACTCGCAATACGAGGCCCAGTACCGCAAAGGAGACATTCGTGGATTCAATTCGACCCTCTTCCTGGAGTCTTTTGACAAGCTTGATGGCGGAAGCCTGACGCGAAACTACTCGCTCAGTACGCAGCTCGTGTTCAGAAACGAGACAGCCATTTCTGCCGGCTACAAAGAGGGCACCTTTTTGGCGATACCCGAGCGGATCCTATCTGTCGGCGCGAGGTGGAATGTCGACAATCCGTACAGCCAGTATGGGTTCAGCTTCAACACCGGCGACCGAGACGGAGAAGATACAACGTTCCTGAATGCTCAGTATCGACACCGCTTCCCTAACCGCATGAGCTTCTCGGCTGAACATGCCCTGCTCGACTTTATGGGCCGCACCGATCAGACCGTTGTCGGCATCG
>JALGXY010000384.1 GCA_029824495.1 Fimbriimonadia bacterium | reverse complement strand
AAGGCTCTTCGGCACTTTTCTGACAATACCTCTCAGATCAGGTTCATGACCTTGATCTTGAGATAGGCCGACACCAGAGCTGCTGAGAGATCTTCTGGTTCAGCCTCCAAGGTCTCGATGCCGTGCCGTTTCAAAACATCAGCGGCAGTCTGCCGGTCGTCAGCACAGACGAGGGCCGCAGCCCGCTGATACATGTCTCTTGTGGTCTCAACATCTGCCGTCTGAAGCTCTCTGAGCCGCGGATCTGAAACTCGCACGACCAGTAGGAGATGGCGGCGATTCAGGTTTTTCAAGGAGAGGGCGAGATCGGTTGCCTCTAGTTCGTTCTCAACATCGGTAAACACAACGATCAGCGAGCGGCGCTTCCAGCGGGTCGCCAGAATCGAAAATGCTTTGTCGTAGTCTGGCTGGACCGGTTCGGCTCTCAAGCCATGGATCGTCTCTAGAATCGCGGCAACCTGTGAGCGGCCCCGCTTAGGTGAGATCCAGCTCCGGACTTCATCGTCGAATACGAGCAGGCCGGTCTGGTCACCCTCTCGATCTGCCGCATTGAGAAGCATCAGACCGGAATCGAGCGCAAAATCGAGCTTCGTGATGTTCTGCACTTCACCGAGCATGTGACGCCCGATATCGAAACAGACGATCAGCCCTTGGTTCTTTTCTGCTTCGAAGTTCTTGACAACAAGCCGACCACGTCGAGCGCTCGCTTTCCAGTCGATCAGTCGAAAATCGTCATCGTTGTAGTCGCGCAGAGACTCAAATTCTTGTCCTAAGCCGCGAACTCGAGACTTTCGAACGCCGATCAGATCGAGCCGGCCCCTCTGTTTCAGAAGCTCATACTCTCTGATCGCCAGCACGTTCGGATAGATCCGGGCAGGAGCGTCGGTCTTCAGCTTCTTTTCGACCCAGGCCAATCCGAGCGGAGCCTGCCATCTGATGTAGGTGCCCTTGAAGCTGTCGCTTCCTCGCTGGAGCGGCGTCAGCGAGTACCGAAAATTCTCCTTGCCGAGAGCGGCCAGGTCGGTTCGAAACTCGTGGCTGCTGACGTCGCACCCGTTGGGCGGCTCGTCGCGGACCTTGACCGTGATCGGCTGGTCGCTGATATTCTCAACCTTGAGATCCACCTGATTCTGTACGGGAACCGAAAGAACCGGGTCCACGCTGCGCTCGACTTTGATGTAGTCCCCGTTTCGCGCAATTCGGCCAGAAACCAGGAAGCCGGTCAAGAGCAGCAGGTTGTACGGGATGAGAATCAGCTCGCCGCTCGGCACAACGACTCCAAGCAGAGCCAGAGGAATCCCCAAGCCTGTCAAAAGCCAATAGAGTTTTGTCGGAATGAGCATCTCTCGCCGTTAATCCTGATATTACACGCCGCCAGACAAAATCTTGTGGCTGGTACGATGAAGAGGTGACCGGAGAGCTGCACATTCTCACGCCCGAAAAGACGGTGGTGAGCTGGAGAACAGCAGGACTAGGAAGCCGAATCGGGGCCTTCCTGATCGATGTCTTGCTTCTCTATATCATCATGACCGGTCTTACGGTTATCGGGGTCTTTGTCGACTTGGCATCGGGTGGACTTGGTTCGTATTTCATCATGGCGATTGCCGGATTTACGCCGTTTATCTACTTCACTCTTTTTGAGGGACTGGGCGGCGGCCAGACCCTTGGCAAGCGTGCGCTCGGCCTCAAGACGATCATGGCTGATGGAACACCTGTCACGACCGGGGCGGCCCTTCTCCGCTCTATTCTTCTGATAGCAGATCTTTTGCCCGGCCTCCCGCTCGTAGCGATCGGATTCATGATCACAAACGAAAAGTCGCAGAGGTTTGGAGACCTGGTGGCCGGCACTGTAGTGATTCGAAACAAACCCCTGAACTACGGCTACACTCCGTCCCCTCACCGTTCTGGTGTCCACCACTATGAGTCTGCGATCGGCGATGTCGATCTCGTGACGATTGAGGAGTATCGCGCCCTCAAAATGCTCTGCGATCGATTCCCCCAACTCACCCGGGAGACACAGATTCACTCTCTGAAAC
>JALGXY010000383.1 GCA_029824495.1 Fimbriimonadia bacterium | reverse complement strand
GATTAAGCAGGATGAGAGTGAACGGCCGCCCTGAGACTGCAGATCGATTCAGTTGACCTGCAATCGACTCCTCAAGAGCAGTCCCGGATGGCCCGGCTTCAGACTCTCTAAGCGCCCTTAGTTTTCCAAATCCATGAGAGATTCCGGCAGCGAATGCGGCCAGCCGCTCCTCCTCTTCTGGAAGCTCATTCTGTGAATCATGGACAGCATAGAGCACCCCGATGATTCCGCCCTCCGAGATCAGAGGAGCAGTGACCATCAGGGCAGTAGGCTGCACCGTCTGGATTGCCGCGATGCCCGGGAGCCTTGGGTGCGACGAGTGTGGCCTGCCGGTGCGCTGGCACCAGATATCGAGTCGCGGGCAGGTCGGGACACGCTGGCCCTCAGCCAAATCTCCCCACTCGAGCAGAGGTGAAAACTTGTCCTCAGATGCTCCCAGAAGACCACCGCCCAAACCGAGTTTGAGACGGTTCGCTCCAGCTCGTATCAACATCAAGCCTTGGTTGAGCTCGCTGCAGAGCGAAAGCTCTCCGGCAAGCCGCATAACACTGAGCTCGTCCTGACACGCCCTCGCTGGTGCCTGGTCATCCGAGGAGTCGTTGCTGCCGCCCATGCTCAGGCTGACATCGATCGTTTTGGGGCTGCTCAATTCTGCGAAGAACTTCAGCCGAGATCCGTTGAAAACTTGATGCCCAGTTACAGGCCGTGTGGAGTCGCCAGACAGGAGTCGAGAGGCGGTTTGGCGAATCGGTGATACTGCCTCCGGAGAGAGGACTGCCAGGCTTCTGCCCTGAGTCATACCTTCCCCCGCTAGGGGAAGGTGAACCTAAAAGATCCCTGCACACTCCGCGCCAATTCCCGCAAATTCACCGATTCCTGGTTCGAACACCTGATTTTCGATTTTCAAGGCACCAAAACTGTGAAAAATGTGGACAAATTTGCCGAATGGTAGGCCAAAGACTTGCGGGACTTTGTTCCCGGTTTGTCATAATGTCCGAGGCTTTGAGAACCACTCAAAGAGTCCAAGGACTCAGTTGCTCCTGAGAGGCCTGCTAAATGACTGATCTGCCGAATAGATACGACGTCCCCAAGGATGAAGATAAGCTCTTCTCCAAGGAGGCGCTAGAGGACAACGCGTACGCCTCAGAAAGAACCAGAAAATTTAGACTGGTTCTTTTTGGCGTTCTTCTGTTGGTGATCGTCGGCGGGGTCTTTGGCTACAGCCCTATCAAAGAAGCCGTGACCCTCATGTATGTCAAAGCAGATGAGTCTGCTTCTCTGGCTTATATCCGCGGGAGCAGCCTCGTCTTGCGGCAAGACGGAGTTGAGACATCGATCCCACTTCCTGTCTCCAATGAGGCAAAGATCGCCACAGAATTTGAAGGTGGATTCGCGGCGGCTGAAGACAATGCGATGACCGTCCACTTCATGGCCATTGACGGCGACTCGTCGGTCAGCGTATCAATTCCGACTCAGGTTGGAGAGGGCGAGTACATTAAGAACCTCTTTCCGGCCCCAGGCGGGGTTCTCGCTGTTGTTGCTCAGCAGAAAGTTTCGACCGGAGCTGATCTCGGTCTGACGACGGTTCATGTCAACCCCTACAAACGCTCGGTGACGACGCAGTTTGAGAATGCTGAAGGTCAGGTTTCAAGAGACGGCTCTGTTGCGGTCACAAAATCAAAGGCGGGCGTCTTCTCGCTTAAAGAGGCCGAGTCAGACACGGTGCTGCTCACGAAAGAGAATGTATCGATCTGGACCTACGATTTCGATCATAGAGTCCTTGCAGCCACAGATGGCAACAGCGTTACCGTAGTCGAGAGTGGTCAAAAATCAAGCTTTACACCGGCTGTGCTCCACCCTGTCGTGGGCCTCCAGGCGGTGCCGGCAGACAAGGAGATTTGGCTGACGTTGAAGCGCCCGCAGGGTAATCATGTGGTGCTCGCATACACCTACAAAGGCCGCAGAATCGGGGTCAAACTGATCGACGATAATGCTGTTGCAGTCTTCAAGATTCCTGAAGGCGCAAACCCGATCAACGAGACACAGTAGTCGGAGCTCGCCAAATCAACCAAAACGACCGGAGATGTAGTCTTCGGTCTGTTTGTTTTCAGGGCGCATGAAAATGTCGGTTGTCGAATTGGTCTCAACCAGCTTGCCCTGCATAAAGAACGCCGTGACATCGCTGGCTCTTTGTGCCTGCTGCATGTTGTGCGTCACGATGATGATCGTGTAGTCCTTCTTCAGTTCAAGCATCAAGTCTTCAATTCGCGTCGTCGCGACTGGATCGAGAGCCGAGCAGGGTTCATCCATCAGGATAATCTTCGGCTGCACAGCGATCGTGCGTGCGATGCAGAGCCTCTGCTGCTGGCCGCCGCTCAGACCCACGGCACTCTGGTGCAGCTTGTCCTTCACCTCTTCCCACAGGTAGGCCTTTGTCAGAGACTTCTCGACAACATCATTTAGATCAGACCGCTTTCGCATGCCGTGGATCTTAGGGCCGTAGGCAATGTTGTCATAGATCGACATCGAAAACGGGTTCGGCTTCTGGAACACCATGCCGCAGTGACGACGAAGCTCGTCTGCATCGATGCTCGGATGATAGATGTCGTGTCCGCCGATCTTGACCTGGCCCCCCATGCGGGTGCCGTCGATCAGGTCGTTCATGCGGTTGATGCAGCGGAGGAATGTCGACTTGCCGCAGCCGCTCGGGCCGATCAGTGCGGTGATCTGTCTCGGCTGCACCTGGAGATCAACTCCGTAAAGAGCCTGAAACGTACCGTAGAAGAAATCGAGGTTCTCAACGGTGACGATCGGTTCGGTTTTCTGC
>JALGXY010000382.1 GCA_029824495.1 Fimbriimonadia bacterium | reverse complement strand
CAGGAGATCGGCAGCTACATCGTCACCGTGTCTGAGGATCAAGGCACTGAAAAGCCGATCGTAAACTCGGCTGGAATGGCCGTTTCATATCCTCCCGAGTATCGAGCTTTCCGCCAGAATTCAAGTCTGCTTAACCGTCTCGTTGAGCTGAGCGGTGGAAGGATTATCAGTTCGGTGGATGAGGCCCTGCGGCCTCGTGAGAACCCTGGAGTTTCGATCCGTGACCTTTGGGTGCTCTTCGTGATGGCTGCGTTTCTGCTGCTTCCGCTCGATGTGGGAGTGAGGCGAATTGCACTGCCCTTTGCCGAGGCTTGGCAGAAGATGACCGGTTGGCTAAAACGCCAGCGTGAGGTCGTCCAGGACGAGCCTGAACGATTAGCGCGTCTTCGAAAGCTGCGTGAGTCTCATTCCGATGAGCCAGAGGAAAAGCCCTCATCATCGGTGGCTGTCAAGGTCGAGAAGAGAAAACCGGCCAAGAAATCTGCTCCCCAAAAACCAACAAGTGATGTGCGGTCTCAGCTGTTGGCCAACAAAAGGAAGCGGCGGCAGGATCACTCGGAAGACGATTAGGGGATAAGCTCTGCTGAATGACGCCGGAAGAACCCAATGATCTGACTGATCGCAGATCACCCTATTCGATGTCCCCAGCGGAGTTTCGTCGTCTCGGGCACCTCTTGGTCGATCAGACAGCGGACCTTTTGGAGTCGATCCCCGATGGCCGAGTCACCGTCAAAGAGACGCCGGGCGAAACGAGGAGCGTGCTCGGTGAGGGGCCTCAGCCCGAAATTGGCGAAGATCCCGAGAAGATCTTGCTTGAGGCAGTTTCGCTGCTGAAGGACCACTCAACTTTCAATGGTCACCCCAAGTTTTGGGGCTACATTACAGCCTCACCGGCTCCTATCGGCATCTTGGGAGACCTGCTCGCATCCGCTGCGAACCCAAATCTTGGCGGGTGGATGCTCTCCCCGGCGGCAAGCGCAATTGAACTCCAGACCGTCAGATGGATCGGTGAACTGATCAGTTTCCCTAGCACCTGCGGTGGACTATTAGTGAGCGGAGGCAATGTCGCAAACATCCTGGCTCTGATGTCGGCCCGCGTTGCTGCTCTGGGGCAAGAGGTGCGCGCCTCAGGCTTGGGCTCGCGCCGGTGCGCGGTCTATGCTTCGTCATCGACTCACACCTGGATTCAAAAGGCAGCAGACCTGGCGGGACTGGGAACTGACTCCCTCAGGATGATCGATTGCGATGAGTGCGAGAGGATGGACTTTGACCATTTGGTTGAAGTTTTGAATCGAGATCTTGCTGAGGGAGTTGAGCCGATCGCAATCGTGGCGACCAGCGGCACCGTCAGTACTGGTGCAATTGATCCGATTCGGAAGATCCACGCTCTTTGCGAGCAGCATGGAATCTGGCTTCATATTGATGGCGCGTATGGCGCGCCTGCCGCTTCGCTGCCCGAAGCCGATCCAGATCTACAGGCGATTTCGATGGCCGACTCAGTGGCGCTCGATCCGCACAAATGGCTCTACAGCCCTCTCGAAGCTGGGTGCCTGTTGGTGAAGGATCAGCAGTCCCTATTGGATGCCTTCAGCTATCGCCCGCCCTACTATCCAAAAGCTGAGAATGATGAAAAGAAGGTCGATTTCTTCGAGATTGGGATACAGAACTCGCGTGGTTTCCGCGCCCTTAAAGTCTGGATGAGCCTCCGGCAGGCAGGGAAGGCCGGCAGCGTCGAATCGATCCGACAGGACATCTCACTCTCCAAGGTGATGGCTGACCTGCTGGCTGTCGAGTCTGAAATCGAGGTCGTGAGCCAGCGGCTCAGCATAGTCTGCTTCCGTTTTAAACCAAATGGTTACATCGGCACTGAAGAGGATCTGGACACCCTGAATCGAGCGATCATCGACGAGATGTATCAGGAGGGTGAAGCGTACGTTTCACACGCTGTGATCAACGGCCGATTCTATCTGCGTGCCTGCATTGTGAACATCAACACAACCCTGGCCGATGTTCAGGTTTTGCCAGGGATCGTGTGTCGGCTTGGCCGGA
>JALGXY010000381.1 GCA_029824495.1 Fimbriimonadia bacterium | reverse complement strand
TCTCGATGATCAGCGGCACACCGTCGCACTCGAAGACAGAAAAGCTCATGTTCGGCGTATGGCCATCGTCGTTCCATAGGTACCGCTCACCGACATGCATGAAGCGAGTTGGAGCGCCCAGGCCAGCCATCATTCGAGCTTCATCGAGGTTGTGGACCGCCACGTTGCCAAACTCACCACAGCCGTAGGGCCACTGCCAATGCCAGTCATAGTGCAGGTTCTTTCGCATCAACGGCATCACATCGCGGGGCCCGCAGAAGAGGTCGTAATCGATATGCGCCGGGATCGGGGTCGGCCGGTCGACCTTGCCGATCGACTGGCGAAGATTGAACCAGTAGGCGTGAGCGAACTGCAGCTTTCCTAAGCGTCCGCCCTTCATCCAGGATTTGAGTGCCTGCTGGCCCGAATCAGATCGGTTCTGCAAGCCTGCCTGTACAATCCGATCGTACTTCCGAGCGGCTTCGACCATTTTTCGGCCTTCAAAAACGTTGTGGGCAACCGGCTTTTCTACATACACATCTTTGCCGGCCTGGCAGGCCCAGATCGAGGCGAGAGCATGCCAGTGGTTCGGAGTCGCGATCAGAACTGCGTCGACATCATCGCGATCAAACATGCGACGCATGTCTTTGTGAGCGAAGACCTTCCGCCCTTTCTTTTCGTACTCATCAACACCTTTGGCGAGAACCTGCTCATCAACATCGCAGAGCGCCGTCACACGAACGCCATCGACGCCCTCAGCCCAGTTCTTGATCCCATTGCCACGGCTGCGGAATCCGATGACACCGAGGCGAACTTCATCGTCTGGCTTGGGGTCAGTGATGATCAGCGGCCCGACCGCTTTGGCTGCCGGCGACGCTGTAACAGCTGCCGCGGCAGCAGTGCCGAGAAGTTCACGACGCGTGAGTCGAATTCGCTTGTTCATTCCTGCCTCAGTACGGCAGGAATTATACAGCGGAGATGGGCGACGGGACTGCTTTAAGAATCATTGTCTTCAATCAGCTTCCCGAGGGCTTTTTCGGCTTCTTTGGGCTTGAAGCCTCGCGGGCCTGGTCCACCGGCATAAGCGATCTTCCCTTTCTTGTCAACGATGTAGATTCGGTCAGGCCATCCCGCGCAGGCCTTCTCAACCTCATCCTTCATGTTGTCGATGATGATCGGGATGCTGATCTTCAGCTCTAGGCTGCACGATTCGGCTGCCTTTTCTCTGTCTTCCAAAGTCTGATGCGTGCTGATGATCACGTCATCCTGTTCGTTGGCCTTGACCTGCCACCCATCTTCTGGATGAGCCTCGCGGACATAGACGATCTTAAACTCGGCATGCTTTTTGTCTTTCTCGAACCACCGCTCGAGCGCCTTGATATGGCTTCTGAAAGGCGGTCACGTGTAGCTTCCGAAGATCAGGACAGTTGGGCGTTTCCCAATGTTTGAGGCGAGCTTGAACTTCTTCTCTGTCTTCAGCTCTTTGATCTCAAACTTCGGGGCATCCTGCCCTACCTTTAGGGGGTTTCTATTTCTTGATCTCTGCTGAAGGTCAGCCGACGTTGCGTACCCCGTGACGATCAGCACGACCAAAGCTGCTGATGTAAACATCTATTGAGCATAACGCATTCTATCAAGATTTGTTCAGCTCACTTGGCTCTGCGCGGCGAGGACTTTGAGCCTCACAACGCCGCCCTGTAGAGACCAGATCCGCTCGTGGCCTTTTCGCCTGAGCTCTGCTGCCATGCGATAGGAACGCATGCCTGTTCGGCAGACCAGAAGAGTCCAGCCATCACCACAAGGCTGGAAAGTCTCGGCGTTGAAGCTGCAGAAGGGAGTGTGGTCTGCGGGCAGACCGAGAGGCTCTTCGGCAATCTCTTCGTCGTCTCGAATGTCAAAAATATGCCAGCCCTTCAGTTCAGAGAAGTCCTGCACCGCCCAGCAGATGGTGTCGAGGGTTGGTTGACCGCTCGGACGATCGGCAGAGTGCCAGATATCAGTGCTGACAACCTTCTCCTCCGAGCCATCCTCGTAGGTCACCATAGCTTCGGAAGCAGCCCGACTCATCAGCT
>JALGXY010000380.1 GCA_029824495.1 Fimbriimonadia bacterium | reverse complement strand
ACCGCGACCTGGTCGATGACGCCCTGGCTTTCGCCGGGCAGAACGCCGACGCCGCGTCACGGGGTGAGGTATTCATCGACAAGCTGTTCGTGAACTTCGGCATCGAGATCCTCAAGCACGTGCCCGGCCGCGTGTCGACCGAGGTCGACGCCCGCCTGTCGTTCGACACCCAGGCCACGATCGACAAGGCCCACACGCTGATCGAGATGTATGAGGCTGCGGGCGTGGACCGGAAGCGTGTGCTGATCAAGATCGCCTCGACGTGGGAGGGCATCAAGGCCGCCGAGCAGCTGGAGAAGGAAGGCATCCACTGCAACCTGACGCTGCTGTTCAGTTTCTGCCAGGCTGTCGCCTGTGCCGATGCCCGCATCACGCTGATCTCGCCTTTCGTCGGCCGCATCTTCGACTGGTACAAGAAGGACCGCGGCGTCGATTCCATCCCCTCGCATGAAGACCCGGGTGTCCTGTCGGTCACGGACATCTACAACTACTTCAAGAAGTATGGCCACAAGACCGAGGTCATGGGTGCCAGCTTCCGCAACACCGGCCAGATCACCGAGCTGGCCGGCTGCGACCTGCTGACCATCTCACCGAACCTGCTTGAAGAATTGCAGAATGCCGAAGGCGATCTGACGCTGAAGCTCGATGCCGACGCCGCGGCCGGCATGGACATCGACAAGATCGACCTCGACGAGAAGCTGTTCCGCTGGATGATGAACGAGGACGCCATGGCCACGGAGAAGCTGGCCGAGGGCATCCGCGCCTTCAGCGCTGACCTGGTCAAGCTCGTCGACTACGCCTCGAAGATGGTCGAGGAATCGGTCGGGGCGTGAAGTAAAAGGGCCTCGCGCTGATCGCGAAAGGCCCGTGTATGAAATGGTTTTGATGATTCACACGGCGGCGCCCGGATCGGGCGTCGCCGTTCTTATTTACCGATCATCGTCGTCGTCATCGTCGTCGTCATCGTCGTCATCATCGTCATCGTCATCGCCCTCGACTTCGTCTTCGAGTTCTTCGATGTCCTCGTCGAGTTCCTTGAGCTCCCGGCCAATCTTCCCAAGCTCTCTCTCTACAGCTTCGCCAAACTCTTCCATGCTCTCGCGGAGCCGGCGATTGTTCTTCTCCATCTCGCCCAGCTCACGCCTGAGGATGTGGACCATCTCGGTCAACTCCCGGACCTGCATCTCCAGGTGCTCGCCGCGCTCGGCGTTGTGGCGTCCTCCTTCATCACCCTCCCGGTGGCTCCGGTGTTGTTCAAACTCACGGATCCGGCGCTCGAGGTCGTTGCTCTCATCCACCAGCCGCTCCGCCTCATCGCGGCGGCCGATTGCGTGGAGGTTCTCGGCCGCGGCCCGCATGTGGTGCATCCGACGGGTGGCTTCTTCGATCTCCCGTTGTTCGCTCTCGCCACGATCGCCGCGCTCATCGTGCCGCTGCTGTGCCTCGTGGCGCTCCCGCCGTTGGTGCTCGTCACGTTCTGCGTGCTCATCCGCTCGCCGTTCATCTGCCTCACGGGCGCGCTCACGCATCTGAAGCTCGCGCTCGGGTGTTTCATCACCGCGCCGCTCACGCTGCTGCCGCTCGGCGCTTTCGCTGCCGCGGTCATCCATCCGGTGCAGGTGCTGTTCGATCTCCCTGATCTGCCTGCCGATCTGCTCCGCCTGATCAGCCCGGCCCTGCTCGGATGCCTGCTTGTGCGCCTCGCGTAGGTTTTTGAGGTGCTGATCGATGGCTTTGCGTTGGGCTTCGGCAGCCTGATCCCGCTGGGCCTCCGCCTGCCGGCGATGGGCCTCTGCGCGTTGGCGCGCTTCCGCCTCGCGGTTCTGAGCGAAGGAGGGGGCGGCGATGGCTGCCAGCAGCAGGGCGGCGGACAGGGTGAGGATACGGGTCTGCATGATCAAACGTGACATGGCACTTCCCTCAGGTTGGATTTCCAAAACCGGGCCGGGCAGAACTCAAACAGTTTAACACCGTTGCAGATACAGAGTTTGCGGTTTTTCGCTCCCAGTGTGAAATCCCAATAGAGGTGATCTTTGGCGACCTTTGGCGACCT
>JALGXY010000379.1 GCA_029824495.1 Fimbriimonadia bacterium | reverse complement strand
AACTTCTTGGCCCATCTCCAGCCGTCGCCAGTTGTTCCAGTTTTTGGATAGGAGCTGCCGCCGACTGCCAGGATCACCCTGTCTGTTTCGATCAATTCGTCTGTGGTTACGACACCTGTGACGGCACCATGCTCTCGGTTGATTGCCAAGACGGTCTGCTCGTACTGAATCGCAACACCGGCATCGTGGAGAGCTGATTCCAGGATGGCGACAACCGCTTTAGCGCTGCTGTTCACTGGGAAAATGCGGCCATCAGGTCGGACATAGACTTCGAGGCCACGGTCGGTGAAGAAGTCGACCATCTGATCGTTGGTCCAGTGGTAGAAGCAGGGAAGCAGAAAGCTGGCTTCGTTCGGGCGGTAAGCCCTCAGGACATCCTCGACCAGGCCGTCGTGCGTGATGTTGCACTTGCCGCCGCCTGAGATCAAGATCTTTGTGCCGAGGCGGCTTGTCTTTTCGAGGAGGATGACCTGCGCCCCGCATTCGGCTGCACGCCATGCTGCTAGGATTCCGGCAGCCCCGCCTCCGATGACCACGATCGGCTTCACGGCAGGAATTGTGACAGGTTGAGGGTCAGCTGCTGAATGTGCCGCTCTGTTTGGCCCAGCGAACGACTCTCCAGGCAATGAAGAAGTGAGGGGACAGGATGAGGAAGTACTGGAGGTTCAGGGTTAGGTCTTGCCCAATCTGGGTGAGCGCGAAGACACAGAATCCGATGTTTGTAAAGAGGGGGATTAGAAGGAAGAGCTGTGCATTTCTGTACTGTGATCTTGTGCTCGGCTTTTTTGAACGCCAGATAGAAACGGCCCTAAGGAAGAGGACTCCTGAGACCAATTCAAACAAGCCGACGAGCATTAGCCATGGTTCTTCGATCAGGCCGAAGAATCCTATGATTACTCCTCCAAGCAACATCACCAATGCCAGACCGATGACAACAATTCTGGCAATCTGATCAGTGAGTTTTTGATTGAGTTCGTAGACCTTGTCGCGTGGATAGCTTTCCGGCAACCTAGCGCTGTCGTCGGGATGCCTAAGGTGCTCTGGTGTTTCGTCCATCTGTGTTCTCCGCCTTCTGTCGTTGCTCCAGATTCTGACCTAACCAGCCTCGTCTTCACTGAACTCAGCCTGCTGAGCCGGTCCACCATCTGCGGTCAAAACCATCCAGCGAAGGCCGCCTTTGTCAAGCACCTCAAACTGATACGTCTCACGCTGAGAATCGACCATCACGATGAGCTCGTCACCCACCCTTTGAAAGCGAGCATTCTTGAACTTAAGATACGGCTTCTGCCACCGTTCATCGAGCCACGCCGGCAAGCAAAAGAACAGCACTGCAGCTAGGAAAAAGAAGATCGAATGCAGGATTTCGAACCTGGTCCCGGCTTGACCCTCGACGAAAGGGAACAGTGCAGGGACCAAGGACACCATAAAGATGCCGGGCGCAACAATCAAGGAGTAGCGAAACACCCCCTCAGTCAATAGCCTGGATCGATAGACGTAGACCACGCCTTCCTCAAACTCGATATCAGGGAAGTTCTTCCTATTCAGTGAGCGATAAAACTCGGCATTGTAGATTCCGATTCGATTCAGTGCTGGCTCGATCACCTTTTCGCGCTCAAGTTCTGCCTTGATCAAGCGGAGCTGCGCAATTGACATCGCCAATCCGATGAGCCCACCGCTGAACAGAATCAGAGGAATCATGATGGTCCAGGTTCCGAGCGGCCATTCGTTGAACGGCGTCACAGCAAGGCGGTTAACGGTTGTGACCATCAGCCAGGCGCTGCCGGCCGTTATCATGCTCGATACGACTACACCCCAGATTGCGAATCCCTTTGAGACCCTTGCGATCCTCTGCTTGGGAGGTTTATCCACCCAGCCGTATTTATCTGAGATGAAGCGGATGGCTTCCTTGCTGCCCTCCATCCCACCGGCAGAGGCATCGCTGCCGGGAACCCTGAAGTTTTCGCCCACATTGCTCAGAATCTCCGTCTTGGTGCGGGCGGTGTAGATGCCGCCAACATCTCTCCAGGCTAGGAATCGAGGCTCCTTTCGGTACTCCT
>JALGXY010000378.1 GCA_029824495.1 Fimbriimonadia bacterium | reverse complement strand
GAGCTTGACCTGGTGCCATTGAACACCGGCTCTTCCATTTACATTGACTGTGTGCGAAAACCAGACGCAGCCATTTTGAACCACGAGGTTTTTGGGTCGGCGATCACCCGACGCAGTCTTTTTGTCGGTGCCCTTCATCGGTGAGTTTGGTGGCCAACCAAAGTGCTTGAAGTTATGAGGAGCCTTCACCACCGAGGTCACCGCTGGCGCCCCACCTTCACCGTCTCCCACCGTCGTGATGATGACCTCTCTGCCTGTGAGGTTGACGAAGATCAAGTCGTCGTTCGTATCTTGATTAAATGCTGGCAGTCCAAGTGAACCCTGGAAGCGGTAGACCGTGGCAGCTTTTCCCTCAATCAGCTCCGACATCTTCATCACGAATGTCCGCTCATCACCGCCTGGAAAAGAGTAGCCGAGCCACTTTCGACTGTGACCGATCGCTCCGCCATCCACACCCTTAGGCGCAGGAACCGGGTAGGTGTTCCACGCTCCACGAGGATCGAATGTCTCGCTGATAGAGACATTGACAGGCTTCAGCTTCTCTTTGTCCCAGGGATTCCATAGATTGAAACCGAAAACCCGGTTGTTCACATCAAAGAACATCTTCGGGTCGATGCCGCCGTTGAATTCTGACTGCGGAACACCGTCGACAAACCCGCCCTCTTTGTCGTAGATGGTGAACCCGCTGTTGGTGCCGTGGAAGACAAAGCCTCCACCCACGGCGATCTGCGGATCTACCTGCCTATTGCCGTCCTGTGCGCCGTCAAAAACGAGGCTCCCTTTGATCTGGCGAGGATTACCGCCTTGGACCCTCTTTCGCGCCTTGCCGCCGTTGTTGAAGGATTCGTTCCGAATTGGCTGAATGACTTCAGACCGAATCGGCTTGGCGTGATCCTGGTTGGATTGAACAGAAACAAGAGCGAAGATCGCAGAGGCAAGCATGGGCACCGAAATCGTACTTGAGGATCGTCTGATTCACTAGGGCCGCAACCTCAATACGGCGCTCTACTTCCAGTGCATCTCGAGGTCACCGCCGATCGACTGGAGATAGTTGAGCTGGGCGTCGTGGTACATCATGTGAAGCGCGGCAAAGTTTGCGCCCTCAAATGCCGACGTCTCACGATCTCCGGCCTGCACCTTGGTCAGCAGCTGATCATCTGGCACGGCATCAACCGCAGCCTGAAGCGCCGCCGTCGATTCTTTGATTCCCGCGATCGCATCTGCTGCAGTCGCAAATCCATCCGGAGCCGTTGCCCAACTGCCCTCCCATGGCCACTTCGCCGGCTCTTCGCCACGAAGCCGAGTGGCGATCATCTGGTTGACAAAGATGGTCTCATAGACAAAGTCGATCGCCTTTCGGCTGCCTTCACCATACTCAGCTTGGAGCTGAGCGTCGGTCAGGGCCTCGAGGTCCTGGACAAACCTTGAGGACGCGCCTTCCAGATTCTCTTTGATATAGGCTTTGAGATCGAGCTGTGCCATAAAAGCATCTTACACTTCACTCGTGAGATTCGTTCCATCAAGACGGTTCATAATCAATGCATGTTCGCCGCCCAGATAAAGGCCGATTACGACGACCAGGGCTATACGCTGATTCGCTCCTTCTTTTCCCCCACTGAGGTTCATAAGATCCTGAAGAACCTTGAACGGGTCATCGATGAGCACAGAACGACCATGGGTGATCGCGCGTTCTACGAAGACAAGGATCAGGCCCACACGCTGAAGCAGATTCAGCGCCTCTTTGAAATCGATCCCTACTTCGATGATCTCTTCTTCAGATCTCGCTTCGCGGAGCTGGCCGAATTCCTTCTCGGAGAGTCTGCCAAGGCAGTCAATATGCAGTTCTTCAACAAGCCTCCTGGCGCGGGCCTGCCGACACCACCCCATCAAGACGGCTTCTACTTTAAGCTCAACCCCTGCCGAGCTCTCACCATGTGGTTCGCTCTAGATTTTGCTGATGCTCAGAATGGCTGTGTTCGATATGTATCCGGCTCGCAGACGGGTGGCATGCGATCTCACAACTCGACCGGAGTCTTGGGCTTCAGTCAGGGCCTTGCGGAGTTCCCAGCCGCAGGCGACGAGGAGAACGAAGTCTCATTTGAGGTTCAGCCGGGCGATCTGCTGGTTCACGATGCGCTGACAGTCCACTGGGCCGAAGGCAACGGCAGCGCCACCCGCAGCCGCAAGGCTCTCGGCTTCATTTACTACGGCGAGTCTGCAAAGCTCGACAAAGAGGCCGCTGAAGAGTATCAAAAGAAGCTCTACAGCGACCTCAAAGAAGCAGGACGACTCTAGTGCCAGAGATATTCCGGGTTGACCGGCTTCATCTGGAAGCCAGGCCCGGACCATCTCAGACTCAGTGAGTCGCCGCCGCCGATCTCAAACATCTGGACCTCGATCGGATAAAAGCCCTTCTTCAGGCGCATCGCTCCAGCCTTTTCGTTGTGGCCGTGAGGGCCGTCGTGATCGATGACCATCGCACCGCCAATCGTCAAGCGACTGCCGTCGTCACTGCCGAGCCTGAAGCGATAGAAGCCATCTGAAGGTGCATAGAGCCAGCCCTTCAGCAGCATCGCATAGTTGTCGCTTTGAGGCTTGAACGCGACACCGATGCGATCGGTGACAACCGTGTATTCAGGCGTGAGGCTGTTGAAGTCCGGCAGCATCTCCCAACTGCCCGTGTAGGCGCTCACCTTCAAACCAGGCTTAACATTTTTGGGCGTACGTGGACGATAGCTCACCACCTCAACGGTGCGGATATCGCTCACCGTGCCGTCCTTCATTACAAAGGCGAACTTGTAGAGCCCTGGTCTGGTCACGCGGATCGGTCCGGTGTAACGACGCGAGTTCTTTGTGGGGTCAGCACCATTGCTTGTCCAGTGGAGCGGCCAGGGCATATCGGCAGCCCCAGCGATATCGATCACCGAACTCTTGTTCATAAGAAGTGCCGTCTCCGGGAGATCCGGATTCACCGGGTGATAGTTGATTCCCAGCCTGTCGAGCCGACTGAAATAGGGGAGAAGTCGCTGCTGGAAATCCGGCCAGGATCGGCGCTCTTCTCTAGTCCAGAGCACCTCGGCCAACGCGATCAGGCGCGGGAACGTCATGTACTCTGCTCGCTCTTCTGTCGGGATCCATTCGGTCCAGACGTTGGCCTGACCGCCCAGCACTCGAGCCTTCTCCTCGTCTGTCTCAAGGTCATCAACAACGGGGTTGAATGCGTACACCTTTTCGGTGGAGATATTGTTGTACGCGTAGTCGAAATAGCAGTGGGAGGTTGGAGACATCACAACATCTCTTCCCTGCTTCGCCGCAGCAACACCGCCGCTGACGCCGCGCCATGACATCACGGTTGCACCCTCAGCGAGGCCGCCTTCGAGAATCTCATCCCAACCGACGAGCCTGCGGTCACGATCAGCCAGCCACTTGTCCATCTTGCGGACAAACCAGCTCTGGAGTTCGTGTGTGTCTGCAAGCCCCTCATCATCCATGCGCTTGGCGCAGTCGGAACACTTCTCCCAATGGCCCTTCCAGACCTCATCCGCGCCGATATGGATGAACTTTGATGGGAAGAGCTCGAGTACCTCGGTCATCACGTTCTCCAGGAATTCGAATGTGAGGTCCTTGCCCGCGCAGAATACGTTGCTGTAAGAGCCGCCTGTGTCAGGGTGCGGTTCAACGCCTTCACACAGCAGCTCAGGATAAGAGATCAATGCCGGCATGCAGTGACCGGGCATTTCGATCTCCGGAACAATCGTGATGTGCCGATCAGCCGAATATTGGACAATCTCGCGAATCTGGTCCTTGGTGTAGAAGCCGCCGTACCGCTTCCCCTGCTTCTCATCAACCAGCATTCTGATGTTGCCAAAATTCCAGTTGCCGCCTGGCCAGACTCCGTCGGTGTCTTCGCGCCAAGCCCCGATCTCTGTGAGCTTGGGGTATTTGTCAATCTCGACCCGCCAGCCGCCGTCATCAACCAGGTGCCAGTGGAAGGAGTTCAGCTTATGGAGGGCGAGCCAATCGATCAGATTCTTGGTGTACTCCACGCCAAAGAAATGTCGTGACTCATCCATCATCAAGCCGCGCCAGCCGAACTGCGGTTCATCCGCAATCTTGACGTTCGGCACAGTCCAGCCTCGGGTTCTGGTGCGCTGGCCCTCAATGAGGTCCGGCAGGAGCTGCCGAATGGTCTGCACTGCGTAGAACGCGCCGGCATCTTCAGTTGCCTCAACGACGATCCTGCCCTTACCCACGGAAAGGCGATAAGACTCTTCTCCGCCAGTATCAGCACGCTTGAAAACAATCGCCTTGTCGGAGCCGCTCAGGCTGAAGCCAGCAGCGCTATTAAACATTGAACGGAGGTGGTTGTCCGCCGTGAAATCACCTTGATCATCGATCCCCATCGACGGCAAGAAAGTGAAGCTGCCACCAGTCAACTCCATCTCTTGCGGAAGTGGAAAAACAGATGGAGTCGGTTGGATTGAGGTGAGCAGGCTGGCTGCCAGAAGACTTGCAAGCATTCCGACCCGATTCTGGACGCTTAGTGCCTTGGATTGCAAATGCCAATCTCTCTGGAACCAGGAGTTCCAATCCCGGCGTAATCAGACTCGTGTTCTCGCTCCTCTTTGGTCTCTGCCTTCAAGACCTCTCTCCGCTGCCGCAGCGGCCCAAGATTCTCTTCTTAGGCAACAGCCACACAAGTCAGCACAACATCCCCCGCACGGTCAAGCGCCTGCTGGAGTCGGACGGATCAGGCCGCAAAGCCAAGATTGAGTTAGTTTTCGCAGCCACAACAAATGATCATTGGGCGAATCGGAGCACCGTTTCCAAAATTAAGAACGGGAATTGGTCAGCTGTTGTGATCCAGGGACAACCACTGAGCAGATCGCGCAAGTACTTCTACAGCCAAGAGGGGGCCGTGGGCCTTGCCAATCTGGCTAGTGAAGCAGGCTCTATACCGGTCCTCTTCATCGAGTGGGCGAGGCGAGGGATCGACGAGTCGGACTACATCCAAAAAGTGTATGGCCAGGTCCTCAGCCAGACAAAAGCCAGAACAGCACCAGCAGTTGATCTGTTTCCCCTCATTCTTAGGACGGCGCCGAAAGCTCAGCTGTGGGCCAGTGATGGCAACCACTCTGGGAAGGATGGAGCTCTTGGTGCTGCGTGCCTGATCTACCTGGCTCTTCTTGGCGATGAAACACCAAAGCAGATGCCAAAAGAGCTTTTGAGGCAAAAATTTGGAAAAGAAATCTTCGCCGCAGCGAAGGAAGTCCAAAAAAAGGACAATGAAGAAGTGGCGCGCTCGAGAGGATTCGAACCTCCGACCCCCAGCTCCGCAAGCTGGTGCTCTATCCGCTGAGCTACGAGCGCGAACGAGATGCGAGGATACCAGACGCTCTGGCTCCTCGCAGGGACAAATCAGCCTAAATCCGCATGCAGGAAACTGGAGAGGTCCGCTTCGCTGACCTGCGGTTCTCCAGGGGCAACATTGTCGAGCTTGCCTTCCAGCATCCACTTCTCAAGCAGATCGACCTGCTCGTACACCTGATCAAAAGACTCGGCTACGAAATAGAGGGGCTGGTAGTGATGGATTTCAAAGGACTGATTGATGATCCACTCGAGCTGGAGCGGGAATCGCTGAGCATCGGGTGAATCAACGGAATACTCCAGTTCGCCCCAAGAACTGAGCAGTCCGCTGCCGTACGCCTTCAGAGGCAGACCCTTCTCTTTCATCAGGCCGAATTCAATCGTAAACCAGAAGAACCTGGCCATGGCCATGATGTTGCTCGTCAGCTTCCTGACCTGCTCAACTTCATCCTTCTCATCCTGAGCACGCCTTGCAGCCGTCATGGCACAGTCCCCAAACTTGACAAGCGTGTCGGCAAAGGCCTTGTCCGTGTGCATTGGGACATGACCAGCTATGTCATGGAAGATGTCAGGCTCAGGCAGGTATTCAAGCTGATCAAGACGCCTCATCGTGATCGTCGTTGGGAAGTCACGGTTTCTAAGGCACTCGAAAAAGAGGAAAGCAGGAACGAATCCGGCCACAGGCTTGGCTCGGAACCCTGTTAGGGGTTTCAGGAATTGATTTACGTCCTCCAGTCGAGGAACGGCCTCGGGATCGAGGCAGAGGCTCGCAATTCCTTTTTGAAAATGCTGGTTTGCATACTTCTCCCAGCGAGGAACCATGCGAGAAAAGAGGCGACGCCACGCCTCATGGTTGTCTTCAGAGTAGAGGTCGTACGGCTGGCTGATGTAGAGTTCGCCTCTTTTGACCGCTTCTTCGATAAATGGGGCCTCGGTTGTCGTCAGGCCAACTGCAGGCTTCTGGTTTTCAGGTTGAGCACTCATCTTTGAGTTCTGCTCTCATTCTAACATGGCGGTCTCTGCCCTGCCTTAGAAGTCGTGCTTTGGCCGTCGATTATCCAAGAGGCTCCAGACTGCTAGACCGATCACTGTCAACACCGGCAGGGCCAGGATCACCCAGTGAAGAAGGGTCAAGTTCGGGCCGATAAGATGAAACTGCTTGTAGAGATAGCTCTGAATCCTCCCGACATAGACCGAGCCTGTCCAGATGCCATATCCCAGCGGAAGAAATGCTGCCCACCTGGCATTGCGCCACGGATTTGATGGCTCAAGTCGACTAAAACCGAAGAAGACTGCCACACCAACAAGGGATGGCAGAACGGCCTCCAAGACCATCACGACCTTATCAGGGGGCGTGCTCGTGTCTGCAGACAGACTTGAGAGAATCTCAAACACACCTTAATTGTCGGATGACGAAGCGGCAAAAATGAGAAGGCTCCTGGTGGAGCAATTCCACCAAGAGCCTTCACTCAAACCGCTTCGATTTTCAAAAAATCAAAGTTCGTACTTTTTGCTGCCGCCCTCTTCGTCTTCCTTGCCCTGGGCAATTCGGTTGACAAAGGAGACCAGCTCCATCGGGTTGAACGGTTTTGTCAAGTACATGTCAGCACCATAACGGTAGCCCTCGAACACGTCCTTGTCTTGTGCTTTAGCGGTGAGCATGATCACAGGCAGTGCCTCTGTCTCCGGCTCGCGCCGCAGCGCCTTCAAAACCTCAAAGCCGTCCATGTACGGCATCATCACGTCAAGAACCATTAGATCAGGCTTTTCTGCCTTGACCTTCTCAAGCCCATCCTTCCCATCAAAGGCGGTCACAACAGTGTAACCCTGCCTCTCGAGATTCACCTGAATGAGGCGAACGATGTGCCGCTCGTCGTCGCAGACCAAAACTTTCAGCGCCATGAATTTGTCACCAAGCTGCCCTCAACTGAAGACACTGCCCATCGTACCCGCCCAATACGGCTGCCTGTCAAACGCTAACTGCCTGGGGCTCAGGACACCTACCTGGTAGCATCCCGCTGTGAAGCTCTGCCGATTCGAGCTCCTGGACCACCCTGATGAGGTGAGATCCGGGATTTTCCACGATCAGCGAATCTATGAGACAGACGGCCGAACCGGAACCGAAATTCATGAATTGAGTGCAATTCGCCTCTTTCAGCCTCTCGGATCTAGCCCCTCTGTCCGACTCTACGACCTCTATTCTGGCGACCAAGGCCAGCAGGAGCTCCTGCACACCTACGTAAACCCCACGCTGGTGACCGGATCGAATTCCGACATTGAGATACCAGCGGATGGTTCTGGTTGGGATGTTGAGGCCCGCATCTGCTGCACCGTCACCGACAGAGGCTCGCAGATTGATCGTTCAGAAGCAGCGGAGTTCGTCCTCGGATTCACGATGATGCTCTGCCTGGTCTCTGTCGACGAGATGGAATCGGCTAAGAGCACCGGCCAGCCGCAGGCGTGGGCCAGAGATCTTGGAATATTCGTCGGGCCCTTCCTCGTCACTCCTGACGAGCTCGGCTCAATTGAACGGATTGATCAGACAACGTTCCGCTGGAAATATCAGCTTAAGGTGAATGGAGAAGTCATCGTCGATGGCTTGGATCAGCCGGAAGTGGGAATGGCCGATCTTATTGCCAAGGCGAGCGGCAGACATGAGGTCTTCCCTGGCGAGCTCTTTGCACTGCCGCCTCTGCAGAAGCCAGCGCTTGAGATGTCAACACTGGGACGCACTTTGATGGCAGGAGATGAAGTGATCCTTTCGGTTGAAGGCCTGGGAGACCTTGCCGCAAACTTTGGCTGATCCGATGAGCGTCCAAAAGTTCACTCTCTCAAACGGGGTCCGCATTCTCGTCGAAAATGTCGACCATGTCGGCTCGGCCTCAATAGGACTCTGGGTCAGAACAGGCAGCGCAAACGAGTTCGAAGACGAGGCAGGCATCAGCCACTTTATCGAGCACATGCTCTTCAAGGGCACGAGCCGACGCTCTGCGATCCAGATTGCTGAAGAGATCGAGGGGCGGGGCGGAATGCTGAACGCATTCACGGACAAGCAGAACACCTGCTACTACTGTAGAGTGCTTGCCGAAGAGGCTGAAAACAGCATCGATGTTCTCTGCGACATGCTCACCGATTCGCTTTTCGATTCAGAAGAGCTTGAGCGAGAAAAAGGTGTTGTCGTTGAGGAGATTCGGCGAGGAGAAGATGAGCCTTCCGATAAGGTCCATGATCTGCATGTCCAGGCCCGCTGGCAGGGCCACCCGCTCGGACTCCCTGTGATCGGCACGATCGAGTCCGTGCGCAGCTTTGATGCCGACGATCTCCGGACTTATCTAAACCGTCGCGGCACTGCTGATCGAATCGTCCTATCGGTCGCTGGCAATGTCGATCCAGCCGACGTTCTGAAGTGGGCTGAATCGAGGCTCGGAGACCTTAAGGCGGGAGATCCTGACCCAAAATCTGGAACACCGGTCGATCACCCGGTCACCACGATCGAGAACAAAGAGATCGAACAGGTTCACTTTGTGATCGGCGGCCCCTCAGCCTCACTGCTTGATGATGAGAACCGGCACGCAACTGCTGTCCTCGACTCGATCATGGGTGGTGGAATGAGCAGCAGGCTCTTCCAGGAAGTTCGAGAAAAGCGTGGGCTCGCCTATGCAATTGGCACCTATTCCGCCACCTACATCGACGGTGCGATGCTGAACGTATACGGCGGCACGAGCCCTCAAACTTGGGATCAAGTTCAAGAGGTCGTTCGCACCGAGCAGGATAAGATCATGCAGACAGCTCCTGACTCTGGCGAGATGGAGCGGATCAAGAAGAACATGAGCGGCGGTATGGTCCTCGGCATGGAGGGCCTGAGCGCTAGGATGATGCGCAATGCCCGCAGTGAGCTGGCTCGAGGCCGGATCATTCCTATGGAAGAGACCCTGGAACGAATCGAATCTGTCACTGCTGAGCAGGTACAGGAGCAGGCACAGCTTAGCTTTGACCCGTCTGCCACCAATCTAACTGCGATTGGCCCCCTGAAAACCTGATGATCTCTCCCGCTCTTTCTGAAGCTGCAAAG
>JALGXY010000377.1 GCA_029824495.1 Fimbriimonadia bacterium | reverse complement strand
TGATCTCGACCTCAGTGCGGAACTGATCGAAGCCGAGGCCGCGATCCAAGAAGGTCCACAGGAAGTCTGCCTTGATGCTCGCGGCCTCGTTGTCGCCGCCCCTGTCCCGCCGCGGGAGGGGAAGCAGGAAGCGCACCTGCCGCCGTTCCTTGGGCTGCAGGAAGAGCTCATCGCCGATCCCAATCCATACCCGGTTGCCATTGATTCGCAGCTCGGGAAAGTTGAGGACATCGACAATCTCGTCGCTGTGGTTCACAACTTCTGCGGTCACACTCAAGCCACCACCTCGGGCGGTCCAGGACCGTCCTTCGATGCTGCCGACAGTGACCTTTGGCTCCACCAGAGCCATGCTTTGGTTGACTGGCAGATAGTGGAACTGGTTGTCGATCCCTGACGGCCATTCGACGCGCAGCTTCTTCACGACCGATTCCGTCCCGAGTCCGAAGATCACAGGCAGTTCGGATGACGAGACAAAGCTGCCCCCGCGGGTGACCTCACGCATCTGCGTGTCGGTAGAACTCTCGACAAAGATCTTTGCGCCGATTCCTTCCCGGTTGCTGGTCCAGGCCTGCGGGTGGAGCTTCAACCAGTTGCCCTTGCCGATGCTGTCATTTCGCAGCAGGATGGCCGGGCCATTCATGTTGAGCTGGAGGATGTCTACATCGCCGTCATTGTCGTAGTCCGCGAATGCGGCACCTCGACCCATGCCCCGATCGCCGACCCCTGAGGATTCGCTCACATCACGGAAACTCAAGCTCTTGCCCTCGTGCATGAGCAGGCTATTGGCAGTGAAGACACCGTTGTTGATGAAGCTGGCGGCAGGAATGTAGCCAGCTGACACGTAGAGGTCTTCCCAGCCGTCGAGGTCGAAGTCACGGAATCCCGTGCCCCAGTGAGTTGCGAAGAGGGGTGGGGTGCCACTGTCGGGATCGAATGTCAGTTCGGTCCCGGTGGCCTCTGAGACGTCATGGAACCCGGCTGCCATGTCGTTCCTGAGCAGGACATTCCTGCCCAGGTTCGTGAAGTAGTAGTCAAAGTCCAGGTCGTGATCGATGTCTGAGGCTGCGATCCCCATGCAGTAGATCTGGAGCCTTGCGCCATGGGAGCCAGAGACCTCGTCGAATTCGATGTCGCCCGGGATCTCGCCCGCTCGGCCGTTGTTTCGATAGAGAAGATTCGGTTCGATGAACTCACCGAAGTCATTGCCGACCAGGAGATCCGGATCTCCGTCCATATCGGCATCGCTCCAATAGACGGCCAAAGTGGTGCCGGCGCCACCGACCCCACATAGCTGCGTCACATCACTGAAGCTGCCGTCCTGATTGTTGCGGTAGAGAGCGTTCGGGGTCGGATTGTGATAGGGGAAGTTCAATCCGGCGACGTACTTGCCCACATAGAGGTCGAGCCAACCGTCACCGTCATAATCGTGGAAGATCGGTGCCGTGCTCCATGCTGATCCGATCAAGAAGCCAGGAGTGACATCCGTGAAGGTGCCGTCGCCATTGTTGCGCATCAAGGCGTCTGGACCATGCATGCAAATGAACATGTCCGGATCACCGTCATTGTCGTAGTCACCGATGGCAGCAGCCATCCACTCATTTACCGGGATGGGAGGGAAGTCCAGGCCAGCTTCAGCACTGGTGTCTTCGAAGGTCCCATCGCCCATGTTTCGGTAGAGGACAGGCGAATCGACGCCGCCAAGGAGAAAGATGTCCTGCCAGCCATCGCCGTCGTAATCGAAGAAGGCGCCACCGGCTCCGACCAGATCGCCAAAGTCTTGTTGCTGCCAATCGATTCCGGCGTCTGAAGTGACGTCCGTGAAGATTGGCTGGCTGTTCTGTGCCGGCAGTACCGTGGTCGCTGCAATCAGGGAGGCGGAGAGAAGTCGAGTCATCGATGGACGCGGGGGAGCCAGGGAAAGGGCAGGCTACGAGCCTGGAGAATCATAGCGTTCTTTCAGCGCGAAAGGGGATATACGCTTTCGCGAAACAATGGGGCATATCACCCGAAGGGCCCGTGGTTGCGGGGAAAAATTCTGATCCCTTCGACAATACTCCACGACTA
>JALGXY010000376.1 GCA_029824495.1 Fimbriimonadia bacterium | reverse complement strand
GATGATCTCTGCGACCGTGAGAATACGATGGTTATTGTCCGCACCTTCGATGATGTGCCACGGCGCGAATTCGGTGTTGGTCTCCGTGATCGTGCGTTCGGCCGTCTCGATGAACTGGTCGTACATCTCCCAGTGCTCCCAGTCCCGGTCGCTGACCCGCCAGGCGGTCTCCGGGTCTGACTGCAGCGACTCCAGGCGCTGCTGCTGCTCGTCACGGCTCAGGTGCATCCAGAACTTCTCGATCAGCATCCCGTCGTCGGCGAGCGTGCGCTCGAACGTCTGGATCCGCTTCAGCTCGGCGAGGTACTCGAGATCCGTGATCCGCCCGTACACACGATCGAGGAATGGTCGCGAATAGCGTGCCCTCAGGTTGAGTGCCATCCGGCCGGCACCCGGCAGGTCCCGCCAGAAACGCCAGAATCGCGGCTGCTGCTGCTCGGCCTCGCTCGGGGGGCCATAGGCATTGGTGGTGATCAGCCGGGTATCCATCCAGCCGTGCAGCAGGTTGACGGTGGAGCCCTTGCCCGCACCGTCGACACCCGCGAAGTCGACCATGACGCTGAAGTCAGCCGTGCGACTGAGCAACACCTGGGCCTCGAGCAGCTGCCTGCGGATATCCGGGGCACGCTCCTTGAAGTCCTTTTTCGATACGGTTTGCCCGAGTTCGGCCGCCCTGAACATCGTTTCTTGTTTTCGCCTTGCCCCTGATCGTCACACAGTCTAACGCTCCTGCCCTTGTTCGGCCATCTGCCGTCCCGCCATGACAGGTAGGTCTTTTGCCGGATTGTTCGATGCAAATTGCCGCGCTAGGCTTTTTTCAGGACAAGCGATTTGGGGAATACCATGTCTGACCAAGTAGCAAGCGGCCATTCCCTGCTCGACCAGGTCGAAGGTGCGGAAAAGCTGTTCCTGGCGGGTCGACGCAGTCGCGAGGCTGACCTGGAAAGCGCCGTAAAGATCTTCCTTGAGCTCTTGCGTGGCTTCGAGAGTTTCGACTTCGCGGGGCCCTGTGTCACCGTATTCGGCTCGGCTCGCTTCAACGAAGATCATGAGTACTACCAGATGGCCCGTGATTTGGGCGCCGCCCTCGCGAACGCCGGCTATGCCGTCATGACCGGTGGCGGCCCGGGCATCATGGAGGCGGCCAATCGCGGCGCAAAGGAGGCCGGTGGCCTGAGCATCGGCTGCAACATCCATCTTCCGAAGGAGCAGGAGCCGAACGCTTACCTCGACCGGTTCATCCAGATGGAGCATTTTTTCGTTCGCAAGGTCATGCTCGTCAAGTACTCATCTGCCTTTGTCGTCATGCCGGGCGGGTTTGGGACCCTGGACGAAGCCTTCGAAGTGGCGACGCTGATCCAGACCGGAAAACTCGAACGATTCCCGATCGTGGGCATGGGGCTGGATTTCTGGGACCAGCTGCGCAAATTCGCGCGCGAGACCATGCTGACGTCCGGCGTGATCAGCGAGGACGACATCGCGTTCGTGCATCCGGTAACGAGTATCGACGAGGCGCTGCAGTTCATAAGTGGCTGAAAAAAAACGCTTTGTTGTCAGAAGCCGCGGCGTGATATGCGCAATTTCCCATATACCCACATGCCCTGATTCAGATGTACGGTCAGAATCATCGCCAGAGGGTTTTGACCGTGGCCCATACAACGCTCAAGACAAGTTACTCCGCCCTGACCGACCGGCTGAATCGTTTTCCACAGGGCGCACCGCCTTCGGACCTCCTGTTCAGGATCCTGTCGATGCTGTTCAGCGAGGAAGAAGCCGGCCTGGTTTCGCTGATGCCGATCAAGCCATTCACCGCAAAGAAAGCCAGCCGCATCTGGAAGAAGAACCTCGTCGACACGAAGACCATCCTGGATGACCTGGCCGCCCGGGCCATCCTGGTCGACTTCGAGCAGCACGGTGAAACGGTTTATGCACTGCCGCCACCGATGGCCGGTTTCTTCGAGTTCTCGCTGATGCGAGTCCGCGACGATCTCGATCAAAAACTACTCAGCGAGCTTTTCCATGAGTACATGAATGTCGAGGAGGACTTCATCCGGGAGCTGTTCACC
>JALGXY010000375.1 GCA_029824495.1 Fimbriimonadia bacterium | reverse complement strand
TTCAGGCCTGGTATCGGGGCGGGTACGAAATGCTCGTCAAGAAAAAGCCAGAGCTCTGGGGTTCGCTCTATCGCGACTCTGATGACCCAGGCTGGAAGTACTCAACCCAGTGCTGGCTCGACAATAAGTTCTGCAGAAAACTCGAGCGGCTGCTGAACGAGGAAGAGGCCGATTGGGCCGTCTGCACTCATTCCCTGCCACAGCCCAGGATCGACTTGTGGCGGCAGAAGAACCCCGGCCTTAAGGTGGCCGCGATCGTGACCGACCTCTATCCCCATTCGATGTGGTTGAGGGGGAATCCTGATCGATGGTTCGTGGCCAGTGAATGGTCAAAACAGGTTCTGATGGAGCGTGTTCCTGGCTCAGAGGACAGGATTGTTGTCACCGGCATCCCGATCCACCCAGTTTTCGCCTCCGATGAGACGAAAGAGAGTGCCCGAACCCGTATGGGCGTTGCACAGGATAGGCCGTCGATGTTGATGACGATCGGCGGTATCGGCGGTGGACCGATCAAGCCTTTCTTGGAGCTGCTTGCAGCCCAGACTGGCCGACGTGAACTGCACGTTGTCTGCGGCCGAAACAAGAAGCTGCAGGCAGAACTTGAACTGATGTCCGAGCGGCTCAGCAGCGAGGAGAATCTTACGATCCGGATCTGGGGGCATCTCGACCTGGCTCAGATGTCCGGGCTGATGAAAGCCTGTGACCTGCTGATCGGCAAGCCGGGCGGACTGACAACGAGCGAAGCGATGGCTGTCGGGATCCCATTCCTGGTGGTCGATATGTTGATGATCCCTGGGCAGGAGGAGGGCAATGCCGAGTTTCTTGTTGAAGAGGGCATCGGCGTGCGTGCCTCAACCCTAAGCGAAGCCGCCCAGATTGCTGGCGAGCTGATCGAAGACAAAGATCGACTGGCCGACATGAGCAGCAATGCTCTTCGGTGTGCACAGCCCGATTCCGTCAGGAAGATCGTCGACAGCCTGATCTCAGACTAATCACTCGTCTTGTGGCGATCCGCCATCCGCCAGGAGTGGCGCTCGAACAGGTCCCCCATGATTCTCACGAGCGACGAGTGAATCACCACCATCTCGATCATCGGGCCGATGATCGGGAAGGGAATCACCTTCGCGGCCTCTTCGTTTGCAGATTCGATCAGCCAGATCGCACCGACCATGACGGGCGCGGTGACGATGATTACGAGCAGAGCCAGACGAAACCCATCCCACTGGATCGGCAGAATATCGCGTTCTAGATTGACGATCCATCGAGACCATTTTCTTGTTTCGCACGCATAGATTCTCTGGTGAGCAAGAGCCCAGATCGCCTGGAAGGCGATTGTCGCGAATAGGTTGGCAAGAAGCAGCCCGACAAAGAAGCCGAGATAGGGGCTCTCGGTTACATACTGTGTGACCAGTCCGGTCAGTGGTCCAAGGGCTCCAAAGACGCCAGAAAGCAGATAGGTGGCAAACAGCCTGCCTCTAAACGCCTCTGCGAGCGACTTTCGGTCATCCAACAATGACTCGATTCGCCGGTTCTGAAGTGCATGACGTGCCGCCTTCAGATCCTCGATAAACCGTTTGATGTGATATGCCGGACGCAGAAACTCTCGCAGATACTGCTTCGTGCTCCTTTTTTGGTCCCCTTGAGAGGGCTGCTGGTCAGGCATAGATTTGATCCCGATCTCTTTGATGGCGGGGATGGTCTGGCGGCTTAAGATGGTAGTTTACACATTGACGGTGCCTGAATCTCTGTGCAGAATTCAGACTCTGCCAATCGTCTAGCAGAAAAGTTGTGGCGACAATCAGTGAGAGAATCAGGCTGCCTTTGGTGCAGTGGATGGGGGGTCGCTCGCCAGCGAATCTGGTCCCTTATTTTCTCGTGCCTCTCGCTTTTGCAGTCATTCATCTCGCCTGCCTTTCTGAATACGGATTTTTTCGGGATGAGTTGTACTTTTTGGTCTGCGCCGAACGCCTCGCTTGGGGCTACGTAGATCATCCTCCTCTTTCGGTTGCGCTGCTTGCTGGTGCGACAGCTCTGTTTGGGGAGTCGCTCGAAACGGTCCGCCTGCT
>JALGXY010000374.1 GCA_029824495.1 Fimbriimonadia bacterium | reverse complement strand
CTTGAGCCTGACGGCCGATGGCTCGCACGGAGGAGCAGCTTCTGGAGCAGTGACTGCCAATTGGAGCGAGGTCGATGGAGAGAGCTCGCTGGCAGGCCTGATCTCCGAGGCGGCCTTGAATGGAGCAATTCTGTTTGAGGACTTCTCGTTCGCCGAAGAGCTTGCTGCAGACCCGAAACAGCCAGAAGAGACGACGATAAAAACGGGCGGCTCGCTGTTCGGCTCGGTGACTCTCGGCGGACGGGTGAGTGAGCCGGTGATCGGTGGTGTGATCAACCTGGCGAGCTTCTTTGCAGAACTGCCCGGCTCTTTCGGTGAGCCAGAAGCTGGCGCAGTTCCGCCTGAAACGCCGCGCTTCGATGATCTCACCATCAATATCGCTCCAATGAGCCTGATCGACTTCCCGCTCGGATCGGTTCACATCAGCGGCAAGGCGGTCATTGACGGCACTCTGGCTGACCTCAATATCGACGCCCCGGCCCAGATATCAGACGGCCTGCTCGATCTTCCCAATGCGCCGATCACGTTGGAGGAGAACAGCTCGCTTAGGGTTCAGTATCAGAGCTCAGCCGATGAGCCGCTCAAGGTTGAACTGAACGCCAACGGCACGACTGCCGTCACCGCCAGAAGCCTGACCGGCCAATACGAGAGGTTCAACGTTTTTCTGACGTTCCGAGGAAACCTGCTCAACCCTGAAGGCCTGAACATGGATGCTTACTCCGAGCCGCCAGACCTGACCAAAGACCAGATTCTCGGCATTATCGGGCAGAAGCAGCTAGTCGAGTCTCTTGCCGGCTCTGTCACCGGCTCCAGCCAGACTCAGCTCAGCGACACGATCTTTTCATTGGCTGTACCGACTCTGACCAGCCGGTTCACACAAGAGCTGGCGAGCAGCCTCAGCCTCGACTACATCACGCTCGACTATAACGCCTTCGATGGCGCCATGTTCCGCGCCGGCAAGACCGTTTCGCCAGGGCTGATGCTCCACGGTTCTCGCCAGCTGAAGCAGCAGGAGAACCAGCTCTTCCGATACGATCTTAGGCTGACCTGGCGTGTTCCCAGTCAAGACAAAGTGTTTAGCCGCCTGCGTCTCGGAGTCGGCACGGACCAATACAGGCCGTGGAAGATCACGTTCGATTGGTCGAGACGATTTTAGGGCCAGAATGCCCGGACTGGGCTATTCGGCACGTCACCCAAAAGAGTCCTGCTCATAATAACCGCGAACAGAAGAGTTCCTGTTCGTTTGTGGCTATGGCACTGAACACAAAAAAACACGAGGATAAACGAAAAGCCCAACCTGCTGGTTGAGCCGAACTTCCCGTGCGTTCAGTGTAGAACAAGCCAACGAGACCGGTCATCCAGCAAGAAGGTGACCGGTCTTTTTTTGTACCGGTCCCTCGCCAAGTTGACCTCTCTGGAGAAGCAGAATGGCAGTACAAAATGCATCAATCATAGAATCGACGCTTCGAGAAGGCGAGCAGTTTGCAAACGCCTTTTTTACGTCGGAGCAGAAGATTGAAATCGCTCAGTTTCTCGACGCTTTCGGCGTTGAGTACCTCGAGCTGACCTCACCCGCGGCCAGCCCCGGCAGCCGCAAGGACTGCGAGGCGATCTCAAAGCTCGGTCTCAAGGCGAAGATCCTCACGCACACACGCTGTCACATGGATGACGCCAAGCTGGCGATCGATACAGGCGTTGACGGCATCGATGTCGTTTTCGGCACCTCAAGCATCCTCCGTGAATTCTCCCACGGAAAGTCGATCGATCAGATCATCGACACGGCCATTGAGGTCGTTCAGTTCATCAAAGAGCAGGGGCTCGAAGTCAGGTTCTCCAGCGAAGACAGTTTCCGCAGCAACCTGGTCGACCTTCTCCGCATCTACCGCACGGTCGACGAAATCGGCGTCAACCGAGTCGGCATCGCTGATACGGTCGGCGTCGCTTCACCCATGCAGGTCTATGAAATTGTCCGCACCCTGCGCGGAGTGGTCCACTGCGACATTGAGTTTCACGGCCACAACGACACGGGCTGCGCCATCGCCAACGCGTTCTGCGCCCTGGAGGCTGG